>JBKJMC010000028.1:0-2563 GCA_046596615.1 Ilumatobacteraceae bacterium
GTCTGCTGGGTTGGCGGGCGTACTTGACATCCGTCACGAGATTGCCGACGACGAGCGAGTCGCTGTTGTTTTTAGCGGCGTGCGCAGAAGTTTTACGCCTCTACCCGCGTAGTAGCCTGTTCTCATGACGAACATGCCATTCATTAATGCACCCGATCTACATGTGCCGGCCGTAGCCCTCGAGGGTGGCGGCGATGCGCGCAGCGACATTTTCACGCGCTTACTTAAGAGCCGCGTGATCATGCTCGGCACAGATGTCAACGACGACATCGCCAACCAGGTGTGCGCGCAATTGCTGTACCTAGAGGGCGAAGACTCAAAGGGCGACGTGTGGTTGTACATCAACAGCCCTGGCGGATCGGTGACAGCAGGCATGGCCATCTACGACACGATGCAGTTTATTAGTTGCGATGTGGCGACCGTGTGCTTGGGTCTCGCCGCTTCAATGGGTCAGTTCTTGCTCACCTCAGGTTCGGCCGGCAAGCGCTACACCCTGCCCAACGCGCGGATCATGATGCACCAACCGCTCGCCGGTCTACGCGGTCAAGCATCCGACATTGCTATCCAAGCCGAGCAGCTGGCCTATACGAAAAGGCGCATGGCCGAACTCACCTCGCATCACTCAGGACAAAAGATCGAGCAGATTCAGATTGACTCCGAGCGCGATCGCTGGTTCACCGCAGAGGGCGCGCGCGACTATGGTCTCGTCGACAAGGTGATCATCAAGCGCGGAGAGATTCGCTAACCAACTACGGCGTCGCCCCGACGCCCGTCGAAATATCTACTCCGCAATTTGCCAGCGCCCACGCCGCAGCATTTGTGGCGTGTCTCTGCGACGCGTAAGCGAGATCGGCGACCTTTTGGACGCTTTCAGGGTCGGCCGCGTTAACTTTGGCGGCGGCCTTAACTAAATCGGTCAGCGCCGCCCAATCGTCTTGCACGGCCAGCGGCGCCACGTCCAATAGCCGCCCGTAACTGTCGACCAAGTCAGAAACTTCGTGCGGCGTGGCCGCGGGCATGGCAATGCCAGGCAGTTCTTTCTGCAACTGGCGACAGAAATTGGTGGCCGTGCGCGCCGGGCCGCCGCACGAGACCAAAACGGTCAAAGCGGCGCACGCCAGCACACATAGTGCTTGAGTAGACGGTCGGTCCCTAGTCACGGCTAACAGTCTCACAGGCGATACCCCGCAGATCGTGGCATCGCTTTGCACTACAACTAAGCGCGCTACCGAGCGCGCAAATATAAACGGGGGATATTAAATGTTTGCTTCAATTCGCTCGGCGACATTGCTCGGCGTGCAGGGACGACCGCTTGATGTCGAGGTGCACGTCGGCGTCGGGCTGCCCGGCTTTACGATCGGCGGCCAACCCGACGAGGCCTGCCGCGAATCTCGTGATCGCGTGCGCGCCGCGTTGTTGTCGTCGGGACTGAGTTGGCCAAACCGTCGCATCACGATCAACTTGGCGTCGAGCAGCGAACGCCGCGGCGGCTCCGGCCTAGACCTGGCGATCGCCGTCGGACTATTGGTCGCGCAAGAGGTCATCGAAGCGAGCAGCTGTGCCGATCTTGCGTTTGTGGCCGAGCTCGGTCTCGATGGTTCGTTGCGATCGGTGCCCGGCGTGGTGCCGCTCGTCGGCGCGTTGCACGATCGCGATGTCGTCGTCGCCCCTCAGTGCGTGCACGAGGCGCGCGCGGTTGCCGACCGTTCGGCGCGCGCGGTTTCGTCGCTGGGTGAGCTGGTGCAGTGCCTGCTCGGCGATCTGGCCTGGCCACTTGAATTCGTGGGAAATCAAGATCATCGAGTATCTAACGAGATTGTCAGCGAACTCGACATGTCCGATGTGCGCGGCCAGCCCGCGGCGCGGGGGGCGCTCGAGATCGCGGCGGCGGGCAATCATCACTTGCTGCTAATCGGCCCGCCGGGTTCTGGCAAGTCAATGTTGGCGCAGCGCCTGGTGAGCATCATGCCGACCCTCGAAGCGAGCGACGGTCTATTGGCGACGATGATTCACTCAGCTGCCAACCTGCCGATACCGGACTCTGGTTTGATTCGACGCCCGCCGTTTCGCGCGCCGCATCACTCGGCTTCGATGATCGCAATGGTCGGCGGCGGCACCGCGGCGATGCGCCCCGGCGAGATCTCGTTGGCGGCATACGGAGTTTTGTTTCTCGACGAACTCGGCGAATTTATGCCCACTGTCTTGGACGCGCTGCGTCAACCGCTAGAGGAGGGAGTTGTGCATTTGTCGCGTGCCAAGTCTGCTGTGACCTTGCCTGCAAAGTTCCTCCTCGTCGGCGCCACCAACCCGTGCCCATGCGGCGAGGGCACGCCAGGCGTGTGCATTTGCGACGACCGCATGCGCCAGCGTTACTTGCGCAGATTTTCTGGGCCGCTGCTCGACCGCTTCGACCTGCGAGTGGCCGTCAATCGTCCGCATGTCGATGAGCTGTTAGCGAAAGAACCAGGCGAGGCGTCGCATGTAGTGGCGAAGCGTGTGGCTTTCGCGCGCGATATCGCGACAGCGCGCTCGGGCTGCCTAAATTCAATGCTCACCGCGGATC
>JBKJMC010000029.1:0-2563 GCA_046596615.1 Ilumatobacteraceae bacterium
GTCGCAAATTGGCGAACGTCGCCACACCGTTGATCGCGGCGACAGTGGTCGTACCCGACAATGTTCCGCCAGTGCCGGAGGCAATTGTGGCCACAACATTGACCGTCGAATTGGTCACCGTGTTCCCGTTAGCATCTACAATTCTGATTACCGGTTGGCCCGTGAAATCAACCCCGCTCACCGCACCAGTTGGCTGAGTCGTGATTGCCGACGCCGTAGCTGTACCGAATGTTAAAGCAAACGAAGACGACGTGATTGCCGTTAGAGAAGTCGGCGTGAACGTCAACGTGAAGTTCCCAGCCGTACCGGTAAGTCGCAAATTGGCGAACGTCGCCACACCGTTGATCGCGGCAACAGTGGTCGTACCCGACAATGTTCCGCCAGTGCCAGAGGCAATCGTGGCCACAACATTGACCGTCGAATCGGTAACCGTGTTCCCGCCAGAGTCAACAATCCTGATCACCGGTTGGCCAGTGAAATCAACCCCGCTAACAGCCCCAGACGGCTGAGTCGTGATTGCCGACGCCGTTGCTGCGCCAAACGCCAAAGCAAAAGCACCTGAGTCGATCTGGGTGAGACTTGGAGTGGAAGTGAACCGCAAGGTGAAGTTGCCGACCGTACCAACAAGTTTCAACCCAGCAAACGTGGCCACACCGCTAGAGGCGGTAACAGTCAACGTTGTTGACAAAGTTCCCGTCCCCGACAAAATCGCCACTGTCACAGTCGTCGTTGAGTCTGAAGTAACAGTGTTCCCACCCGAGTCAACAATCCTGATTACCGGCTGAGTCGTGAACGCCACATTGTTGACAGCACCAGATGGCTGCGTTGTTATTGCCAAAGCCGTCGCTGCACCGACCGACAACGCAAACGAAGACGACGTGATCGCCGTTAAAGAGGTCGGAGTAAACGTCAAGGTGAAGTTCCCGGCCGTGCCGGTGAGCCGCAAATTGGCGAACGTCGCCACACCAGCAATCGCGGCAACGGTTGTAGTACCCGACAACGTGCCCCCCGTACCAGAAGCAATCGTGGCAACAACGTTGACAGTCGAATTGGTGACCGTGTTTCCGTTCGCGTCAACAATCCTGATCACCGGCTGACCGGAGAAATCTGCACCGCTCACAGCCCCGGACGGCTGAGTCGTGATCGCCGACGCCGTAGCCGTACCAAACGTCAAAGTAAACGAAGACGACGTGATCGCCGTTAGAGAGGTCGGCGTGAACGTCAACGTGAAGTTCCCGGCCGTGCCGGTAAGCCGCAAATTGGTAAACGTCGCCACACCGGCAACCGCGGCCATAGTCGTCGTACCCGACAGCGTGCCTCCCGTACCAGAAGCAATCGCGGCCACCACATTGACCGTAGAATCGGTCACCGTGTTCCCACCCGAGTCCACAATCCTGATCACCGGCTGACCGGAGAAATCAACCCCGTTGACAGCCCCAGACGGCTGAGTCGTGATCGCCGATGCTGTAGCTGCGCCAAACGCCAAAGCAAACGACGCCGATGTGACAGAGCTGTAAGTTGCTGACGCGGTGAAAGTCAGGGTGAAGTTCCCTGCCGTACCCACGATCCTCAAATTCGTGAACGTTGCGACGCCAGAAATTGCAGTAATAATCGTAGTCCCCGACAAAGTTCCAGTCCCGGAAGCAATCGAGGCAGTAACCGTTGTCGTATTGTCGGTTGCCACAACCGCATTAGCATCATCGCGCAGATTGATAACAGGCTGTGTTGAAAGATCGACGTTGTTCACAGCGCCACTTGGTTGCACACTGACAAACAAATTGTGAGCTACAGCGAGCGCGGGTGCTGCCGGGATTACGACGAGAGACGCGGCAACGCTTGAGAAGGCAACCAACCATAGGCTCGTTTTACGCTTGGACAATCGTCCTCCGGAATCGATTGACACTATCGAATATCGGTTCCGAGCTCAGCAGCCAAGAAATCGATATTCCAAGCAAGAACTATCCAGCACTCCTCCACTGTTGAGTACCCTGCCCGCATTGCCAACAACGAGACATTACAACAGCGGACCAAGCGGCGCATCAGATTTCGAAATCTCAGAGAAATTTCACTTTTTGTAAATCTAATTCGTGATCGATGGACACCTTATTGAGATGTTTGGATCGATCCAAACATCAAAAGTCTCTACCTCAACTCGACCCTACACCTTGATCTACTTCGAGCCATACGCTTTCGCCTGATTGCTCCACCGCTCACGCGTCAAGCGATACACGCAGTGCGTGCGAAGGGCATGGCCCAACGAAAAGCTCGGGTGCTCAAAGGTCTCATCTGCCAACTGCATCCCGATCCTTTCCATCACGGCACGAGACCGGAGATTTCCGATCGTCGTAAAAGATATGATTTCGGGTAAATCGAGCAACTCGAATCCAACGCGAAGCACTCCCGTCGCGGCCTCGGAGGCGAACCCTTGGTGCCAAAATTGAACCGCAAGCCGCCAACCGACCTCGACACACGGATAAATCGGAAAATCCGGTGGTGTCGGGTTTAGCCCAACGAAGCCGATGAACTCGCGAGTTTCGTGCAATTCAACAGCCCACAAACCCCA
>JBKJMC010000273.1:0-4821 GCA_046596615.1 Ilumatobacteraceae bacterium
ACTTTCGAACGTTCGCGAGCGCTACGACATCAGGTTCGATCCTTACGCAATCGCGATCTTTCATCCCGTGACGACAGACCCGGCGGCCAGCAAAGACGCAGCCAATGAATTCGTCGATGCGCTGATCGATAGTGGCAAAAACTTCGTAGTCATCCACCCGAATAACGACACAGGGTTCGAGCACATCCTCGAGCAATACTCGCGCCTCAGGTCAGATCCTCAGCGCTTTAGATGCTTTGAGTCGCTGCGATTTGAATACTTTTTAACTTTGCTAAAAAATGCCGCCGTCATAGTTGGCAACTCCAGTGTCGGTATTCGCGAAGCGCCGTTTTATGGTGTCCCCGCTGTTGATGTTGGCGACCGTCAGCGTGGTCGCCACGATGATCCAAACATAATCTCCGTACCGGCAGATGCATCAGCAATTGTCGAAGCGCTTCGCGCAGCAGAAAGATTGACAGGGACGCCAGCAGTACAGACCTTTGGAGATGGCAAGTCCGCTCACCGATTTGCCGAACTTCTCGACTCCGACGTCTTTTTTTCGACACCGACCGACAAGGTGTTTGTTGATCTCAAGGAGATCATGTAGTGACTTGCATCGCAGTTATTCCCGCCCGAGGCGGGTCGAAGCGCATCCCCAAAAAGAATCTTTCGCTGGTTGGCGGCACAAGCCTCGTCGAACGCGCGATAGCCGCCGCACAGCAGTGCCAATCCATTTCGAGAATCATCGTCACGAGCGATGATCAGACAATTCTCGATAAGGCGCGCGATATGAACGTCGAATCCGTGACGCGCCCTGACGAACTTGCGACCGATGATTCGCCTATCGAGGAAGCAATCCTTCACGCCCTTGACTCGGCCGAAGCGACTTCGCCGTTGCCTCGATCGCTCGTGCTATTGCAGCCCACATCACCGTTGCGCGATTCAATAAGACTTCAAGATGCGGTTCATAGATTCGTGCTTCAGAGCAAGTACGGAGCAATGTTCGGCGTGGTGACCGCAGAGCACCACCCTGCAAAGATGCTGCGCCGCAATGGAGAAACCGTAGAGCCTTTCACGAATGTTGCCGACCTCTCGGCATCGCGACAACAACTTCCCGAGGTATTCCGCCAGAGCGGAAGTATTTACATTGCCAATGTTGCGCGCTTTCGCTCTGAACGAACACTGTTTCTTGAACCCGTCGGATTCATCGAGGTTGATGCGGCCGAGGCCATTGACATCGATTTGCAATCCGACCTCGTTAACGCAATCGAAACCTCTCGACGCCTGTCGCGATAGCGCACAAGAATGACGAGTTTCAAATTTACTCAATTCATCAAAAAACTTTACAAATTCAAATTCGCCTTATCGGTGCCTGAGAAGTGCGACATATTGATTCTTGATAACTCTGGCGCCGAGACGCTTTCAGATTTTTGCGGAACAAGATCTCATGCGGTGCTTGACAGTGAACGGCTCAATCTGCCGATCCTGCTTGCAACTTTTCTTCGAGGTCACAGGTCAATGGACGAGTACCGAAACTCGTATATTCGCCGGTGCGAACCGGGGATAGTAATTACGAACATCGATAACGAATTATATTTTTTTACGATCAAGAGGACGTTCCCTAAAATCATAACCATTGCGGTACAAAATGGTTGGAGGGCCAACTACTCCCCGAAATTAAACGGCGGATTCTTTACTACATTGGAAAACTTAGACTCACCGAGTTGCGACTTTTACTGCGTCTTCAACAAAAACATCGGAAATTACCTAAGCCGATTTATTTCCTTAACTCCCATCGTTACGGGAAGTGTGAGGAACAACAATTACTTGGACAGACAAATTGAAAAACCACGGAAAACAATCACATTCATTTCACAGCATCCTCCGCGATCTGTTCCAGATAGCGTCGATGGCAATTTTTTTGGAGATGCGTTTGTCTCGGATCGTGTCTTCTACGAAGTTGATCTTCTGGTTGCGGCTTTCTTATCGAGATTTTGCGAAACAAACGAACTTCGATTCGTAATTGGCGGAAAACGGACAAGCGACGTCGAGTACGAGTCCAGATTCTTTTCCGATGCAACAGTGCATCAGAATGCGGTCTTTCGGCCAAGGGACTCCGAGTATTCGACGTATGATTTGGTTGCAGACTCAGACATTGTCGTAAGCATTGACAGCACAACTGGCTATGAGGCACTGGCGAGAGGAAATCGGACAGCAATTTTCTCAATCCGAGGAGAGCTAATTTCCAAGCACTTAGGAACAAAAATCGATGACCTCAACTTTGGGTGGCCGTTGGATTTGCCAGATACCGGTCCGTTCTGGACGAATATTTCGAGTGACGCCGAGTTTTCTCGCATTCTCAAATACTTGATGACCGTGTCCGATGCCGATTGGTCCAACGAAATCGGCAAGTACACTGAAGATCTCATGATATTTGATCCGGGGAATACTGTGCTGCGAGATCTTCTAGAGCGTCTCGGGGCTGACCTCATTAATTAGGAGTAAAAACTTGCTTAACGGTTCTTCGATCCTCATAACCGGAGGCACTGGGTCATTTGGTCACGCATTTGTGCCGATGACACTTGCGAAATACAATCCCCGACGGCTTGTCATTTTTTCGCGCGACGAGATGAAGCACTGGGAGATGGCCAAAATCTATGGCGGCGATAGCCGTGTAAGGTTTTTCATTGGAGACGTGCGCGATAAGGATCGTCTGTCACGCGCGCTCAAGGGAATTGACTTTGTAGTTCATGCCGCGGCGACGAAGATAGTGCCTACCGCCGAGACTGACCCGTTTGAGTGTGTAAAGACAAACGTGATCGGCGCAATGAACGTAATCGACACCTGCATAGATAATGGCGTGAAGAGAGTTGTTGCGCTATCAACCGACAAAGCCAGTAGCCCAATCAATCTCTATGGTGCGACCAAGCTTGTTTCCGACAAATTATTCATTTCTGGAAATTCTTATGCTGGCTCAAATGACACTAGGTTTTCTGTCGTCAGATACGGCAATGTCATGGGATCGCGCGGATCAGTTATCCCATATTTTCTTTCTCTCGCCAACGAGGAGGAATTGCCGATCACGGATACGCGAATGACCAGGTTCATGATCACGCTAGAGCAGGGCGTCGATCTAGTCTGGACGGCTCTTGAGGACATGCAGGGCGGCGAGATCTTTGTGAAGAAGATTCCGTCAATGCTGATTACAGATGTCGCCAAGGCCGTCGCCCCGAGTACTCATCACAAGATCGTTGGTATCCGCCCAGGCGAGAAACTTCATGAGCAGATGATCAGCCCGGATGATGCGCCTCACACGTACGATTACGGTTCGTATTTTAAGATTTTACCCGCCATCCACAGCTGGAGTTCAGAAGCGCGACGAATTGGCACCGGCATTGCGGTCGGAGATGATTTTGATTACTCGTCGAATACAAATTCCGAGTGGATGACACTAGATCAATTATCCAAATGGGTGGAGACCAACCGCTCGTCAATCGGATCTATCTAATCCAGCACCATGGCGATCCCCTACGGTCGACAATCAATATCTGAAAGTGACATTGCTGCGGTTAGCGACGTCCTGCGCTCGGACTTTCTTACCCAGGGACCAATAGTCCCGAAATTTGAAGATGCGCTTGGCGAGCGTTGTGGCGCAAGATATGCCGTGGCGATGAATAGCGCGACTTCCGCGCTGCACCTTGGATGCAAGGCGCTGGGTGTTGGACCTGGAGATGCCGTTTGGACTTCGCCGATTTCATTCGTTGCCTCGGCGAACTGTGCCAAATACTGTGGCGCGGATGTCGACTTCGTTGACATCGATCCAGAGACATTCAACATGGACCCGCAGGCGTTGGAAAAAAAATTGCTCACTGCTCAGCGAGATGGAAAACTTCCAAAAGTTGTTATACCAGTTCACCTCGCCGGACAATCATGTGACATGGCGACAATTCACTTACTGTCACAACGTTTCGGTTTTTCGATAATTGAAGACGCTTCTCATGCCGTCGGATCTACCTACCATGGCAATCCGACGGGAAATTGTGAATTCAGTGACATCACGATCTTTAGTTTTCACCCCGTGAAGATCATTACAACGGGCGAGGGTGGCATGGCGCTGACCAATAACCCTGAACTTGCCAGGTCAATGTCTCGGCTTAGGTCGCACGGAATCACTCGAGACGCCGATGAGATGCAACGCTCTCCAGATGGATCTTGGTATTACGAACAAATTGAACTCGGTTTCAACTTTCGCATGACGGATATCGCCGCGGGACTTGGGATTAGCCAATTACAACGCATCGATGAATTTGTGTCACGCAGAAACGATATTGCCAATGCATACGATTTGATGTTTGCCAATACCGCAGTGAGGGCTCCCGGGCGAAGTCCTGAAACGTACTCCGCATTCCATTTGTACATCGTGCGTGTTAATTTTTCTGTTTGTGGCACGACTCAGAAACGGGTCTTTGAAGATCTGCATGCAAATCAGATCCAAGCGAACCTCCACTACATACCGATCTATCGACAGCCTTACTACCAACAATTTGGCTATTCCCGAGAGAGTTTTCCGGAATCGGAAAAGTACTATTCCGAAGCAATTAGTCTGCCGATGTACCCAGATTTGAGTGCCGCCGACCAAGAGTTCGTCGCCGAGACGCTTTTGAGCGCTCTAGGTGAGCATCTCAGAAATTAACTAGATGACCGCAATCGCCATAGGCACCGCGCAGTTTGGTCTCAATTACGGAATCGCTAACAAGACCGGAAGAGTGGCTGAGGCAGAAGTTCGCGAGATCATGAGTGTTGCAAGGCAAAATGGGGTTGACACCCTGGACACCGCAATCG
>JBKJMC010000092.1:0-15217 GCA_046596615.1 Ilumatobacteraceae bacterium
CAATTCTGTTGGTCTGCAAGGTCAGGGCGTCGCCCACTGGATCGAACACGATTTGCCGCAGCTCGTCGCCGTTGGCGCCACGGTCGTCGCCAGCATCTGGGGGCGCAGCGTCGAAGACTATGCCAATGCCGCGCGCCTGCTCGCACCCGTGGCGACAGCACTTCGTGCCGTCGAAATCAACTTGTCGTGCCCAAATGTTTCGACTGGCGCCGAGGCGCATAAAATGTTTGCCCACGACCCGCAATTAACAGCCGACGTGATTCGCGCAAGCGCCGTTTGCGGCTCGCCGATGTGGGCAAAGTTGAGCGCCAACACCGATCGCCTTATCGAAGTCGCGGAAAGTGCGCAGCAGGCTGGCGCAGATGCGGTGACTCTTGTAAACACGATGTTAGGAATGGTGCTCGACGTCGAAACCGGTCTATCAGTGCTCGGCAGCGGTGGTGGCGGAGGGCTGTCGGGTCGCGGCATTCACCCGATCGCGGTGCGCTCAGTGTTCGAAGTCGCCGCGGCGCTGCCGCAACTGGCGATCGTCGGAGTCGGTGGCGTCACGAGTGGCCACGAAGCCGCCGAGATGATCTTGGCGGGAGCAAGCGCGGTTCAGGTAGGTACGGCATCGTTTGCCGAGCCTCGCGCTGCGCTACGAATTCAAAACGAACTCGAAGCGTGGGCGATTCGACGCGGCATCACCGATTGGTCGCAGGCTCGCGGCGCGGCTCATCGCGGTGGGCTCAACTAGATATCCATGCGGTAAAGTTAATCAATGTCGCCGTCGTCAACAATCAGCGCAGCGCAGCGAAACGCCGTCATTGGCAGGGCCCGCCGCTTGCGCGATGAAATGACGCGCGTGCGGTTAAGCATTTCGACCGGCGATCTCGGGCTGGCAGAGGCGCTGAGCGACCACGAGGCGACGAGTGCCGTGAACAGTCTCTATGTTGTCAAACTTTTAGAGTCGCTGCCCGGCGTCGGCAAGGTTCGCGCCAGCCGAGTGATGAGCGAAATTGGTATCCCCCCGAAACGGCGCGTGTCAGGTCTTGACGCGCAGCAACGCGAGGCGTTGATTATGGAGTTGGTTCGATAATGGCGGCGAAGCAATTGGTTGTGGTCGTGTCAGGACCGGGCGGTGTCGGCAAGAGCACCATCGTCGACGCGCTAGTTTTGCGCGACTCAAGTCTGTGGCTAAGTCGCTCATGGACAACGCGTGCCCGTCGACCGGGCGAGGCGCAAGATGCTTACGTATTTTCGACACGCCAAGAATTTGAGGCTCGACTAGCTGAAGGTGGGTTTTTGGAGAGCACCGAATTTCTCGGCAACCTCTACGGCACGCCAACGCCGAATGCCCCCGCCGGTCACGACATTGTTCTCGAAATCGAGGTCGACGGAGCGAGCCAGGTCAAGCGATTGAATCCTGATGCACTGCTGTTGTTTGTACTTCCGCCGTCGCGCGACGAACAGAGGGCACGGCTGCAAGGCCGCGGCGATCATGACCAGAAAGTCGACCAGCGGCTGAAAAAGGCTGAGGACGAAGAACCGATCGGCAAGGCTATGGCCGACTATGTGTTAGTCAATGACGACTTGGCTGAAACGGTCGATGAAATGCTGGGGCTGATTAATAGTGAGCGGGCAAAGCGGGCCGGTTGAAAAACGTTAGTCCCGTGACGCAAATGCGAAAAAACCGCTAGAATACAGCGTTCGCCCTAAGCATTATCTAGGCATTTAAGGAGCCCCACGTGGCCACTGAAGACACAATGATGAACCCGCCAATCGAAAGCTTAATGGACCGCACCCAGTCCAAATTTGCCCTGGTCACCCTGTCGGCGCGCCGCGCCCGCGAGATCAATTCCTATTTCAATCAACTTGGTGAGGGCCTCGGCAGCATGGTGCCGCCGCAGGTGAGTTCGACCTCACGAAAGCCGCTATCGATCAGCTTCGAAGAGATCGCCGCCGACAAGATAAAAAGCGTGGCGATGGCCGTCTATGACGATGTCGAAGCCGATCTCGATGCCGATCTCGATGCCGATCTGCTCGACGAAGCTGCGGCCGAGGTGGCCGCGGTGTTCGGTGACAGCGTCGCCGCCCAGAATGTGGCCGACGAAGTCGTTGCAGAAGCACCAGTCGAGTCATCGGGCGAGTAGTAGCCAGCCAAAGAATTGGCGAGCACCCCGCCGCCTGCGGGCTATTGGGTAGTGTGGTGCGGATTAGTAAGCGCCGTACACCAATTTGCAAACAGGAGATTTCGTGAGAAATTACACCTTCACCTCGGAGAGCGTCACCGAGGGACACCCGGACAAGATGGCCGATCAGGTTTCCGACGCGGTACTAGACGCCATTCTTACAGAAGATCCGCAGGGACGAGTCGCCTGCGAGACACTTTTGACGACAGGCCTTTGTGTTGTCGCTGGCGAGATCACGACTTCCGCGTACGTTGACATTCCAAAGATTGCCCGCGAAGTCATCAAAGAAATTGGATACGACAACGCTCTATACGGTTTCGACGGTAATACGTGCGGCGTGATTGTGTCGATCGATGAACAGAGCGCGAACATCGCCCAGGGCGTCGACAAGAGCGAAGAGACCCGCAGCGGCAAGAGCGGCGAAGACAAAATCAACAGCCAGGGTGCCGGCGACCAGGGCATGATGTTCGGCTACGCCTGCGACGAAACTGCCGAGTTAATGCCGCTGCCAATTTGGCTCGCCCACCGAATGGCGGAAAAGTTGGCGGATGTTCGCAAATCTGGCGCGATCCCGTACCTTCGCCCGGACGGAAAGACACAAGTCACCTTCGATTACGAAGGCGGCAGGCCGGTGCGGCTTAGAACCGTGTTGATCTCGACTCAGCACGCCGACGGCACGCCGCGCGACACCGTGATTCGACCGGATTTGATAGAGCAAGTGATCAGGCCAGTAATTCCCGTGCAGTTTGCCAACGACAAATACGAGGTACACATCAACCCGACTGGCGAGTTTGTCAAGGGTGGTCCGCACGCTGACACCGGCTTAACGGGTCGCAAGATCATCGTCGATACATACGGCGGCATGGGTCGCCACGGCGGCGGCGCGTTCAGCGGCAAAGATCCCTCAAAAGTTGATCGCTCGGCCGCCTACGCCGCACGTTGGGTTGCGAAACATGTTGTCGCCTCTGGCGCCGCAACGCGTTGTGAAGTTCAGGTCGCCTACGCGATTGGCATGGCCCACCCGATCAGTATCTACGTCGAGACATTCGGTACCAATCAGCTCGATGAACTCGTAATCGAACAGGCCGTGCGCGATGTATTCGATCTTCGACCAGCAGCAATTCTGCGCGACCTCGACTTGAAGCGCCCGATTTATCGTCGCACCGCCGCTTACGGCCACTTCGGGCGCGAGCACGACGATTTCACCTGGGAGTCGTTATCGCGGCTCAAAGAGTTCAAGGCTGCCGTCAAGCTCTGATCGTTAGCGTCGTTCCAGACGTCACCGGAATCGATAAGGCATTCGATTACTTGGTGCCAGAAAATCTGGCGAAAGATATTGCGGTAGGCACGAGGGTGCGTGTGCCGTTGCATCGCCGCAAAGTGCACGGCTGGGTAATTGGGTTGCTTGCTGAGGGCAACTCCTCGGAAGCCACAAACGTAGATAACGAGAAATCGCATATCGATCCGGCGCGCCTCTTGCCGATCATTGCGATTAGTGGTGTCGGCCCGAGCCAAGAAATAATTTCTCTCGGCGAGTGGGCCTCCGATCGTTGGGCAGGTCGTAGGCGAGCGTTTTGCGTTGCCGGGTCGCCGGCGACGACGACGCTGCGATTGCCGGCAGCCCGATACGGCAAAGTCAGGGCCGCTAGATCTTCGGACACTGGAGATGTCGAGTGGGCGATCGCGCAGCGAAAACCTGTTGTGCTTAGGCGCGGGCCGCAGGCTGATCTCGCGTCAATCGTCGCCCAGGTCGCCTCAAGTGGGCCAACGCTAGTGGTCGTGCCAACTTTGTATCGGGCACGAATGATTGCCGCCGAGCTGCGTCGATCGGGCTTCAGCGTGGCGTTGATGGGCGAAGACTGGGCGTCAGCCGCGGGTGGCGTCGACGTGATCATTGGCTCACGCGGTGCCGTCTGGGCGAGCGCGCCGCGACTTACCAGCATCGTCGTTATCGACGAACACGACGACGGGCTGCAAGACGAGCGTTCGCCAACCTGGCACGCCCGCGATGTTGCCGTTGAGCGCGCCAAACGGCTCGGCGTTTCGTGCATCGCAATTACGCCAACGCCGAGCGTCGCCGTTCTCGAGGCTTGCGAGGGTCGGGTGCGCGAGCCAAGCCGCCAAGCGATTGTGTCCGCGTGGCCCGAGATCAGAGTTGTCGATCGGTCGCAAGATGAGTTGTGGGCGTCTTCGCTGTTGTCATCTGAGTTGATCGCCGAGTTACGCGACCACACCCGGCGCATCGTCTGCGTCATCAACACGAAGGGTCGCGCCAGGCTGCTGGCCTGTGCCGGTTGCCGCGCAATCGCTCGCTGCGAAAAGTGTGACGCGGCAGTTGCGTTAACCGATGCCGGCGTGCTGCGGTGCCCAAGATGCGACACCCAAAGACCGCAGGTTTGTCTCCAGTGCAAGGCCGGCAAGTTTGCGTTGCTCAAGCCTGGCGTAAGTCGGCTGCGCGAAGAACTAGCGGCGGCTGCGGGCAGGCCAGTCGCCGATGTTGCAGAGGTGTCGGGCGCCCAGAAGCAGGGCGACAGCTCGGACGCGGCGAGCATGCTGATAGTTGGCACCGAGGCCGTGTTGCATCGCCTTCATCAGGCCGACACCGTGGTGCTGCTCGACGTCGATGCCGAGTTGTTCGCCCCGCGCTTCCGTGCCACCGAGATCACCCTTGGATTAGTCGTGATGGCCAGCCGAGTGGCTGCCAGCCGCAAAGACGGGGGGCGAGTGTTGCTGCAAACGCACAGCGCCAACCACCAAATTTTTGCGGCGTTGACATCGCTGAATTTCGATTTGCTAATGAGCGAAGAGGCGAACCGCCGCAAGTTGCTTCGCTTGCCGCCGTTTGGGGCATTGGCGCACATCAGCGGCGCAGGTACAACGCAGTTCGCAGGCTCGCTTTCCGAGACCCTGCTCGTCACCGTTGCCATGCTCGCGCCCGATGATGTCGTTGTGCGGGCCGGGTCGGTTAGCGACCTGGTTTCAACTTTGAAAAATACCGCAAAGCCGAAGGGCTCGCGCCTCAAGATCCAGATCGACCCGCCACGGATATAACTCTGTAACCGCGCTTACTTGCCTCGCGCGCCACTTCGAAGCCCTGGGCCGCGAGCCAATCGGCGAGAGAGTCAGATCCTAAATTGCGTTGCACCACGAGCCAGGCCTTGCCGCCCTCGCTCAACATCGCCAGCCACCTCAGCAACAGATCATGTAGAGCCTTTTTGCCGATCCGAATCGGAGGATTCGACCAGATCAAATCGAATTTAGTGTTTTCTGGCACGCCATCGGGCGTGCACACGCTGACGTTGCGCAATTTGTTGCTTGCTAGATTCGCGCGGGTCAGGTCGAGCGCGCGCTCGTTAATGTCGATTGCCCAAATCGTTGCCCGAGGCGAGAGCACGGCCATTGTCATTGCCAGAGCGCCCGAACCGCAACCCAAATCTAAGAAGTTGCCGTTGTCTGGCGGTCTACTCGCTTGCTCGATCAACACCGCCGTGCCCGCGTCGATTCCTTGGCGCGAGAACACGCCGTGATCGCTCACTAAGTGCAATGTAGTTCCGGCGACATGCCATGTTGCACTGTGTTGCTTGTCGCTAGCGTCGGCGCGCGGTCGAGAAGACTTGCTCTGGGGTCGCTGCGTGAAGTACTGCTCGTCACTCATGTCGCTCGCTAGCCTTACACGGTATGGCGCAGCCAAATGGCATCGAGATTCGCACGTTCGGCGACCCAGTACTGAAATCTGCGGCCGCAGAGGTGAAAAACATCGACGGCAAGCTCATATCGCTGACTGAGACGATGTTCAAGATCATGTACGAGGCACCTGGGCTCGGATTGGCCGGGCCGCAGATCGGCGTGCAGAAGCAAATTTTCGTTTACGACGTCGACGAAGACCCGCGGGTGCTGCTCAACCCGACCATCGTTGAGTCTTCGGGGGAGTGGGTTTACGACGAGGGCTGCCTTTCGATTCCGGGTTTATACGTCGAGATAGTGAGACCGAAGAACGTACTTGTTCGCGGCATCTCTCTGGACGGCAATACCATCGAGATTGAGGCCGACGAATTGCTCGCGCGGCTCTTCCAGCACGAGATCGATCACCTCAACGGTGTTCTAATGTTCGATCGAATGCTTCCAGACCAACGCAAAAAGGCGCTCGCCGAATATCGGTTGCTCGAAGAAAAGCCGCAGAGTTCCGAACCGATTCACCTACGCTTGCCGTGAGCATTTTGGCGCCGCTTCCCGTCGGGGCGGCGTCGAGCGTCGTCTATTTCGGAACGCCCGATACGGCCGTCGCGCCGTTGCGTGCGTTAGTCGATGCTGGCGTGAAGGTGTTGCTCGTGGTGACCAGAGCCGACGCGCGGCGCGGGCGAGGCGCCGCGGTTAGCCATTGCCCGGTCAAGCGCGCGGCATTAGAGATGGGTCTGCCCGTGGCGCACGACCTGATAGACGTATCGGTTCTCGACACGCGTGGCTTGCTCGGAGTCGTAGTTGCCTACGGGAGGCTGATACCAGTTTCGCTGCTGGCGCACGTGCCCATGGTCAACTTGCACTTCTCGCTGTTGCCGCGATGGAGGGGCGCAGCGCCCGTGGAGAGGGCGATCCTTGCCGGCGACCGCATAACCGGCGCATGCATTATGCGCGTCGTGGCGGGTCTCGACACTGGCGAGGTCTATCGAAAGTGCGAAATCGATATCGGCTCTACAGAAACTGCCGTTGAGTTACGCAACCGCCTGCTCGACGAAGCGATACCGCTGCTTTTGGATGTCGTAATCAATGGCGCGGGAGTCGGTGTCCAACAGGCCGGTCAGTCAACCTATGCGGCCAAGATAGGTAGCGACGATCTTGCGTTCGACTGGCGCCTGAGCGCCGAACATCTGGCCCGAATTACGCGGATCGGCGTCGGGCACACAATATTTCGAGGCAAGCGATTAAACATCCGCACCGCCAGAGTGATCAATGAGCCGGTATCTCTCGTGCCGGGCGAGTTTCTAGGACTCTGCCCACAGGGCATCATCGTGTCAACTGGCCAAGGCTCTATTTGTTTGTTGAGTGTGCAGCCGGAAGGAAAACCGACTCTTGACGCGGTCAGTTGGGCGCGCGGCGCGCGGCTACAGCAAGACGAAAGATTTGGTTTGTAGGTGAGCGCGACGCGCTACGGCACGGTCCAATCTTTCGATCGCGATCGCGGCCGGGGTTACATCGCCTTTGGCGACGAAAAGTTGATTTTCCATTGCGTCGAGATCGTCGACGGTTCGCGCGATATCGCGGTCAACACTCCCGTGAGTTTTATAGTGGTTACGCGATTCGATGTCCGCGAGGCATCGCAGATCAAATCGCGTTAATTGCCGGTCGCTAACTACGGGGCGTTAGTTGCTGCCCGTCTCGCTTCCCTTAACCTGCACGAACGCCAGCCGAATATTGCTCAGCGCGTCGCGCATTGTCGGGTACTCCTCGCCGAGTCGTTCGCCGAGGCCCTCGACCAGGCAGGCCACGGCGTCGATGGCCAGCACCGCCTCATCCAGGCGTGGGGGGTTAGCCGATAGATGAATCGCCGCCAACTCATAGAGTCCCATGACGTGGTTGACGACGACGACATTGGCCGGGGCATCGGCGATTCGGCGGCGGGTCTCCTCGAGCTCGGTCTGGGCGTCGGTTAGCGCGCCGGGATCGAAACCTTCACTGTCGGTGGGTGATGTGTGATCGTCATTCATCTGCGATACGATAACCCCTCAAGTGGAGACCAGTTCTCCCACCTAATCACGAGTAGTACAACCAGAAGTCCCGAAAGAGATATCTGCGTTGAGTCGGTGCATTTGGGTCGAGTGCGTGTGCGGCTATGTCGCCATGCGGTTCGACCCGCGCGCACTCTCACCGCGACAGTCTTCGTAGGTTCTCCGAATCACAGGAGGCAACGCCGCTTGCACAAGAGAGAAAAGCCATAGCACCGCCAATAAACGAACCGCGGTACAACGAAAGAATTCGCTCCCGCGAAGTTCGCCTCGTTGATGCCGACGGATCTCAGGTGGGGATCGTCTCGATCGCAGATGCACTCGAAAGGGCCCGCATCGCCGAACTCGATTTGGTCGAAGTAGCTTCCCAGGCAGAACCGCCCGTTTGTCGCATCATGGACTACGGAAAGTTTCGCTACGAAGAAGCGCAACGTCTAAAGGAGTCGCGCAAGAAGACCGTGCAGATCACCATGAAGGAAGTGAAGTTCAAGCCAAAGATCGGCAAGGGTGACTTCGACACCAAAGTGCGCCATATCCGCGAATTTCTCGCAGAGGGTCACAAGATCAAGGTCACACTCCAGTTTCGTGGCCGAGAAGTCGCTCACCCCGAGCTGGGAGCAAAAATACTTGACGGTGTTATCGAACAAGTGGGCGATGTGGCCCGAGTCGATACCTATGCCCGACTAGAGGGTCGCAGCATGACGATGGTTCTATCACCCGAGAAGAAAGTGGCCAAAAAAGCAGATCCGAAACCGCCAGCAGCAAAGCCAGCGCCGCAACAAGCGGTCGTTGTCGATGCCGCTCCGGCGCCAGGCACCGAGAACTGATTTATAAACGCAACAAGCAAAACTTAGACGGAGGCAAGAAATGCCAAAGATGAAGACTTCGAAGACAGCCGCGAAGCGGTTCAAGAAAACCGGCACGGGCAAGTTGCGCCGTCAGCAGTCAATGCGCCAGCACCTTTTTGAACACAAGGCGTCGACTCGCACCCGTCGTCTCGACGGTTCTGTTGACGTGCACTCGGGCGACGTCAAGCGCATCAAGCGTCTCCTCGGCGAGCGCTAGAGATCATTTACCCACGCTTCAACAGTCAATTTTCAAAAGTATCTCGAAAGGATTAAATCATGGCAAGAGTAAAACGCGCAGTTCACGCCCGCAAGAAGCACAAGGCAATTCTTGAAAAGGCCAAGGGTTACTACGGCGACCGCAGCCGCACTTTCCGTTCTGCCAACGAGCAGGTATTGCACTCCGGTCAATATGCATTCCGCGACCGTCGCGCCAAGAAGGGCGAGTTTCGCAGCCTGTGGATACAGCGCATCAACGCCGCTTGCCGTCAGAACGATTTCTCATACAGCCGACTAATAGCGGGCTTGAGCAAGGCTGGTGTTTCCGTTGATCGCAAGATCCTCGCCGACATCGCCGTGCACGACGCCCAGGCATTCACGAGCTTGGTCGAGACCGCCAAGGGAGCGCTTGTCTGAGCGACACGCATCTTGCGTTTTCACATCCAAGAGTTCAGCGGTTGCGTCGTCTCAGTTCGCGTCGCGCCGCCCGCGTAGAAGATAACGCCTTCATCATTGAGGGCGCAACTTTGATCGCCGAGGCGATCTCCGCTGGTTGGCGAATCGAGTCGCAGTTCTTGGCCCCAGGTGGCGCGAGGGTGTTCGGAACCGAGTCCGACATCTATCAACTTGCTGACGGCGTTATGGAGCGCGCCGCCACAACGGCGACGCCGCAACCCGTTATCGCGATCGCCGAACGGCGCGTGAGCACCCTGGCCGAATTACCGGAATCAGGTTGGATTATTGTCGCCGATCGCGTCAGCGACCCGGGCAACATGGGCACCATCTTGCGCTCTGCGGAGGCCGCGGGCGCGGGCGCGGTCGTGTTGACAAACGAGACCGTCGAGGCGTTTAACCCGAAGGTCGTGCGCTCATCTGCCGGCGCTCTATTTCACGTTCCTGTGGTAGAAGGCGTCGAATTGGCCGACGTCGCCAGCGCTGGCTTTCGCCTAATTGGCACGTCGTCACATCATCAGCCTGGCGTGGTCGAATACACCAAGGCTGATCTCACGGGCCGCGTTGCGGTCGTGGTCGGCAACGAAGCGCACGGCATGTCATCAGATATCACGGTCGATCAGTGGGTCAACATCCCTCACTTCGGTCGCGGCGAGAGCCTCAACGTGGCGATGGCGGCAACACTTATTTGTTTCGAAGTCGCAGCACAACAAGCCGTTAAATAGCGGGTTCGCAAACCGTTAGGCGAGTAGCGTTAGTGGGCGATATGGCTTCTTCCGATAATTCAGACGCCAATCCGCTAAGCGAGCAAATCGACTCGGCCCTCGGCGCGGCCCTCGCGGACATTAGCGTGGCGCCAGACTCCGAGGCATTGCGGGCCATTTCGACGGAACTTACCGGTAAAAGGAGCAGGATTGCCGCGCTCAAGTCGCAATTGGGCAAGATCGACGATGTTGAGTCGCGCAAGCAGGCGGGGCAATTAATTAACGCCGCTTCCGAGGCGATCGAATTTGCGCTCAAGGAGCGGCTGGCGTCTTTGTCGGTACGCGATCTGGCGCTGCAGGTTAATTCTGAACCGCTCGATCTAACAGAATTCGCGACAGCAAGCCGACGCGGCTGCGAGCACATAGTTTCGCAGGCCCAACAGCGCCTCGAGGACGTGTTTATCGGGCTTGGCTTTCAAATTGCCGAGGGACCCGAGGTCGAGAGTGATTTTTACAACTTCGAAGCGCTGAACATGCCCAAGTCGCACCCGGCCCGCAGCGAGTTCGATACGATATTTTTGAATTCGGGTGAACCCAACTCGATCTTGTTGCGCACTCACACTTCGCCCGTGCAAATTCGCGTGATGCAAACCTGGGAGCCGCCGATATTTGCGATCATGCCTGGCCGGGTGTTTCGACGCGACACACCCGACGCCACGCACATGCCAGTGTTTCACCAGATCGAGGGTTTGGTAATCGATAGGGGCATTACTTTTGCGCACCTTGCGGGAACAATCGAGGCATTCACCAAGGCGTTCTTTGGCGCTGAGTTCTCGAGCAGGCTGCGACCATCATTTTTCCCATTCACCGAGCCGAGCGCCGAGTTCGACATTCGCCAAAGAAACGGTAAATGGGTCGAATTGGGCGGGTGCGGGATGGTGCACCCGAACGTTCTTCGCGCAGGCGGCATTGATCCCGACGAGTTCACCGGCTTCGCATTCGGTTTTGGCATTGATCGCATGGCCAGAGAGCGCCACAGTGTCGAAGACATCCGCGAGATGTACACCAACGACCTGCGTTTCGTTAGGCAGTTTTCGTGAAAATTTTGCATTCGTGGTTGCGCGAAATCGTAGACGTCGGCTCTGACGTCGAGGCGACGGGCGAGATACTCACGCAACTCGGTCTCGCCGTGGAGGGCGTCGAGCAGGTTGGCAAACCTGTCGCGGGTGTCGTGGTCGCCAAAGTTCTTCGCACCGAGCGACACCCGGACGCGGCCAAGGTCATACGCGTGTATGTCGACGCGGGCGACGGCGCAGAGAAGCACGTCTGGTGCGGCGCGTCGAACATGAATCCGGGCGATCTCGTGCCGCTCGCGACACTGGGCACCACGATGCCAGACGGCAGGCTGATCGGCTCGCGCGGAATACTTGGAATCGACAGCCAGGGAATGTTGTGTTCAAGCACCGAACTTGGCCTGGGCGCGGACTCGTCTGGTATTCATATCTTGCCGCCTGGTTTGCAACTCGGCGTTGACGTCTTTGCCGCTCTCGGCATCGAAGGTGATCATGTTCACGAACTAGACGTCACCCGCAACAGGCCTGACTGCAATGGCTATCTCGGCGTGGCGCGCGATATTGCGGCATTCTTGGGTAAGCCTCTGTGTGTTGCGCGTGGCGATCAGAAACCTCAAGGTTCGCCTAAGAGCGTGCCCGTCAAGATTTCAGCCGAAGATCGTTGCGGTCGCTTTAACGTGACCGTGATGTCTGGCGTGGTTGTCGGCCCGTCGCCGCAATGGGTGGCGAGGCGTCTCACAAGAGCAGGCATGCGCCCGATCAACAACGTCGTCGACGCCTCGAATCTCGTGACGCTCGAACTGAATCAGCCAAATCATGCCTACGAATTCGATTCGGTGAAAGACGGGTTCGTGATTCGAACGGCCCGCAGCGGGGAAACAATTCAGACTCTTGACGGCACGGACCGCCAACTAGTAAGCGACGATTTGCTCATCTGCAACGCGGCCGACATCCCAGTTGGCATCGCCGGCATCATGGGCGGTCAAGATTCCGAGATTACGAGTGACACAAGTACGGTTGCGCTCGAAACGGCGTGGTTCGAGCCGCTCGGTATCGCGCGATCGGTCACTCGTCTAAATTTGCGCACTGAAGCGTCGTTGCGCTTCGATCGTGGAGTCGACCCTCACGGCATCGACCACTCAGTCAGCCGTTTCGCCGCGATCTTGCGCGAGTCGTGCCCTCAGCTCGTCGTCCATTCTGGAGGCACCGACGCGCGCACCTTGGCTTTGCCGCCTGAGACTACTGCTGTTGCCCTGCGAGTCGAGCAGGTCGAACGCGTTCTGGGCCAGGCCAAGTCGGCGAGCGAGATCGAGAAGTTATTGGCGCCGCTTGGTTTTGCGGTTAGCGGCGAGCGCACGACGACGATTAACCTCGCCGTGCCCAGCTATCGACCAGACATCACCAGCGAGATAGATGTCATTGAAGAAATAGCCCGCCACATCGGATACGACAACCTCGGCAAGTCCGTGCCCAAGTCGCCCGTGCACGGCACTCTCTCTAGACGCCAGCAACGTCGCCGCCTGGTGCGCCAGTTGTTGCTGGCGATGGGCGCTTGCGAGGTCATGCCGAATCCGTTCTTGGCGCCCGGCGACCTCGCCAAGTGTGGCCTAGATGAGAGCACCGCGCTGCGGCTAACAAACCCACTTGTGGCCGAAGAGAGCGTGCTGCGCACCTCGTTGCGCCACGGAATGCTCTCGACAATTGCGTATAACCAGAGCCACCGAGTCAACGACATCGCGATTTTTGAATTGGGTCACGTCTATCCGCAGGGTGCAGAGCAACTGCCAGATGAATTCGAGGCCCTGTGCGTGCTGGTCGCCGAAAGCGACGCCGCCAAAGCGATGGATATTTGGTCGCAGTTGAGTTCTGGTCTCGGTGTCGGCGCGCAGTTACGGCAAGACACGCCGCCTCCGGGTTTTCACGCCACCCGCAGTGCCGAATTGCGTCGCGGCAAAACTCTTGTGGGCAGTGTTGGCGAAATTGATCCGGCCGTGCTCGCGCGCTACGGCATTAGCGGGCGGGTGGCGTGCGTAGAACTGAACATGAGCGTGGTGCTGGCAGACGAGCCAAAGACCCAATCGGCGCAGGTTGTAAGTTTGTTTCCGTCATCAGACTTCGATCTCGCCTTTGTCGCTCCATCGAGCATTGCCGCGGGTCAGTTGAGCAGGGCGTTGCGCCAGGCCGGCGGCGTGCTCGCCGTCGAGATGACGCTGTTTGACATTTATCGTGGCCCCGGCCTCGCCGCCGATTCGCGCGGACTCGCTTACCGCTTTCGTCTGCAGGCTCTAGACCGCACCCTTACCGATGCCGAAGTTGCAGATGTGCGTGCCAAGTGCATCACAGCCGCCACCAAGTTGGGCGCCACCCTGCGCCAATAGGCCTTTTGGGATGGAAGTCACTTAAAAAGGTTGCTTGCATAATTATGCGCTATGGCGTATGATAATGCGGATATGTTCAAAGTCGCGATTATCGGTGCCTCGGGGTTCACCGGGGCCGAGCTGTTGCGGTTATGCGCCCAACACCCGCAGTTTGAAGTTGTCTACGCGACCGGCGACACCCAGGCCGGGACGCTGGCGAGCAACTTGTACCCGTCGCTGGCGGCCGCATATCCGAACTTAGTTTTCGAAGAGTTTGATGTCGAACGCGCCGCAAAGTGCGACGTCGTGTTTCTCGGGCTGCCGCACGAGGCATCGCTAGACATCGTCCCGCAGTTGCACAAGCGTGTGCGCCTGGTCGTCGACCTCTCGGCGGCGTTCAGATTGACAGACGCATCGCAGTATCCGCTGTGGTACGGCTTTGAGCACACCCAACTCGAACTGCTCAAGCAGGCGGTGTACGGGCTACCAGAGTTGTACCGCAAGCAACTGGTCGGCGCGACGCTGATCGCGACGCCCGGGTGCTACGTCACTGCCGCGAGCCTGGCGCTGACGCCGCTCGTCGCCGATGGCACGATCAACCCGCTGGGAGTGATTGTCGACGCCGCGTCGGGCGTGACCGGTGCGGGCAGGGCCTTGAAGCACAATGTAATGTTCTCAACGGTTGACGAAGATTTCGTCGCATACGGCTTACTCGACCATCGCCACACGCCCGAGATCGAACAAGTCACGGGTGCGCAGGTTCTGTTCACGCCACATCTCGCGCCAATGAATCGCGGCATTTTGGCCACCTGCTATGCGCGGCCTGCTGCCGACAAGACGCCGAGCACTGCATCGCTTCTGGCGAGTCTGGCGCGCGCCTACGCCAAGGAACCATTTGTTGTTGTGCGCCCGGCCTCGCCGAGCACAAAGGCGACGATGGGCAGCAATTCCGTGCACATCACGGCGCGATTCGACGAGCGCACCGGCTACGTGATGGTGATTTGCGCGCTCGACAACCTCACCAAGGGCGCATCCGGCGGCGCGGTGCAGGCGGCGAATGTTGCTCTCGGTATTGACGAGTCTTTGGGGCTGACAAACGTCGGCGTTTTCCCATGACGTCGAGCGAATCCCTTGAGACCGTCGCGCACGAAGAAACTGTCGCGCACGAATCCACAGCCGCGCTGCTAATCGAGGCGTTGCCGTACATCCAAAGGTTCTCGGGCAAGGTCGTGGTGGTGAAATACGGCGGCAACGCGCTGGCGGGCGCGAGCGATGCCAATGCTGCGAGCACCTTCGCTAAGGACATCGCGCTAATGCACGCCGTCGGCATTAAGCCGGTCGTGGTTCACGGCGGCGGACCACAGATCAGTGCGATGATGGAGCGCCTCGGAAAGAAGCCCGAGTTTCGTGACGGTTTGCGTGTGACCGATGCGGAGACCGTCGAAATCGCCAGCATGGTGTTGCTCGGCACGGTGAATCCGCAACTCGTGTCGGCGATAAATGTGCACGGGGCCACCGCAGTCGGTGTCTCTGGGCAAGACGCGGGGCTTTTGCGCGTAACCCAACGCGACGCCAGCCTCGGCTTCGTTGGCGACATCGAATCGGTCGACCCCACGGTTCTCAAAAACGTTCTAGACGACGGGGCGGTGCCGGTAATCGCGACAATCGGCTCTGA
>JBKJMC010000025.1:0-3886 GCA_046596615.1 Ilumatobacteraceae bacterium
ACGGTCTCGGTCTGTGGCTCAACGCCCGCGACAGAGTCGAACACGGCGACCGCGCCGTCAAGCACGCGCAACGAGCGCTCTACTTCGATTGTGAAGTCAACGTGGCCAGGCGTGTCAATGATATTGATGCGGTGTTCGCGCCAGAACGCTGTGGTAGCAGCCGAAGTAATGGTGATGCCGCGCTCTTGCTCTTGGGGCATGTGGTCCATAACCGCGGCGCCTTCGTGCACTTCGCCAATCTTGTATGTCTTGCCGGTGTAATAGAGCACGCGCTCGGTGGTGGTGGTCTTACCAGCATCAATGTGCGCCATGATGCCGATGTTGCGATAACGATCTAGAGGATAAGCACGAGCTGCCATGGGGGATCTTTCTTAAACTTCTGAGCCGGCTACCAGCGGTAGTGAGCGAAGGCCTTGTTTGACTCGGCCATCTTTTGCATGTCATCGCGCTTCTTCATTGACGCGCCCAAGCCATTGGACGCATCCATGATTTCATTGGCGAGACACTCAGCCATCGTCTTTTCGCGACGCTTGCGGGCATTTTCTACAACCCAGCGAATTGCAAGTGTCGTGGCGCGACGGGGACGAACTTCTACTGGCACCTGATAGGTGGCGCCACCAACGCGGCGGCTGCGAACTTCTAGCGGCGGCTTGACATTGTCGATTGCGCGCTTGACAGTTGTCAGCGCCTCGCTGCCTGTCTTTGTCTCGACCGCCTTCATGGCGTCGTAGACGATGCTCTCGGCGACACTCTTCTTGCCGTCGAGCATTACCTTGTTGAGAAGTTGTGTAACCAAAACTGAACGGTAAACCGGGTCGGCGACCATTTCGCGACGGACTGCTGGGCCTTTACGTGACATGTTGAGTTACCGGTTTCTTTCTTACTTCTTCTTGGCGCCGTAGCGACTGCGGGATTGTTTGCGATCTTTCACGCCGGCGGCATCGAGTGCGCCGCGGATGACCTTGTAACGAACGCCCGGCAAGTCGCGCACGCGGCCACCGCGAACCAGAACGATGGAGTGCTCTTGCAGGTTGTGGCCTTCGCCAGGAATGTAGGCGGTGATTTCGACGCCGCTCGTCAAACGCACGCGGGCAACTTTGCGCAGCGCCGAGTTTGGCTTCTTTGGAGTAGTTGTGAATACGCGCGTGCACACACCACGGCGCTGGGGTGAGCCCTTGAGCGCCGGCGTCTTAGTCTTCGTCGACTTTGTGCTTCGGCCCTGTCGGACCAGCTGCTGAATTGTAGGCACGCGGTTTCCTTCATCTTTTTGAACTTGTTGAGCGAGTAGAACTATTAAAACTTGCGATTCGGGCTTATCGGGCAGGCCGACAAACCCTTTTAATCAGAAGGGAAATACTACGGCTGAGGCACTCCCTACGGCAACCTGCCGGAGGCGAGAAACCCCAACCGTCATAACAATTTGGCAGTTATTGAGCCGCTTCGGCTTCGGAATCGGCGCCACCCGAAACATAAGTGCCGTGCAGGCTCGCCAAGAACGATGCCGGATCTTCCTCGTCCTCGCTCGAGTAATAGGCCATTGGCACGTAGTCCGGGGCGCTGACATCGAACAGGTTGTAGCGATCCATGCCTGATCCGGCAGGGATCAACTTGCCGATGATGATGTTTTCCTTGAGGCCAACGAGGTTGTCCGACTTGCCGTCGATGGCCGCCTCGGTGAGCACTCTTGTTGTTTCTTGGAAAGACGCGGCCGACAGCCACGACTCGGTGGCCAGCGAAGCCTTTGTGATACCCATCAATTCTGGGCGACCCTCGGCTGGACGCTTACCCTCTTCTACCATGCGGCGGTTTGTGTCGCGGAAGATTTTGGCATCCGAACGCTCGCCCGGCAAGAAGCCGCTGTCGCCTGGCTCTTGCACGCCGACGCGTCGCGTCATTTGACGAACGATTAGTTCGATGTGCTTGTCGTGAATCGAAACACCTTGGTCGCGGTACACCTTTTGAACTTCTTCTACGAGGTACACCTGAGTCTCGCGCGGTCCCTTGATCTCCATCAATTCTTTTGGATCGAGGGGGCCTTCGGTGAAGCGCTCGCCAGCGTTAATGTCTTGGCCATCTTTGATGATCAAGCGACTTCCAGTTGGCAGAATCGTTTCGTGCTCGACTCCTTCGTCGTCTATGACTTTGACAGGGATTCCCTTGCCATCGTCCTCGAGAATACGAACCACACCGTTGGCCTTGGCGAGACGCGCTGAACCACGAGGGTTACGGGCCTCAAACAATTCAACGACGCGCGGCAAACCGCCGGCGATGTCCTTACCAGCAACGCCACCAGTGTGGAATGTACGCATCGTCAACTGAGTACCAGGCTCACCGATCGACTGGGCAGCGATAACGCCTACTGCCTCACCCAACTCGATCGACTTGCCGGTTGCCAGCGAGCGGCCGTAGCACAATGCGCAAACGCCGACTTCGGCATCGCACGTGAGCACCGAACGAACGCGTACCCGCATCACTTTGGCGTCGTCGCGCAGCCGCACCATGTCTTCGTCGCCGACGACGGTGTTCTTAGAAATGATCGAGCCATCCGCCATCTCGATGTCGTTGAGCAGCGCCCGGCCGAACAACTTTGTATCGAGGTATGCACGGGTGTTGGCGGTGTCCTTGGTGACGTTGTCAATCCAAACACCAAGTGTCGTGCCGCAGTCGTCTTCGCGAACGATTAGTTCTTGAGCAACGTCGTGCAGACGACGGGTGAGGTAACCAGAGTCGGCAGTACGCAACGCGGTGTCGACAAGGCCCTTACGTGCACCAGGTGTGGCGATGAAGTACTCGAGTGTTTCGAGGCCTTCGCGGAAGTTGCTCTTGATCGGACGAGGAATCATGTCACCGCGAGGGTTGGCCACGAGACCGCGCATGCCGGCAATCTGACGCATTTGGGTCATGTTTCCACGAGCACCAGAGCCGATCATCATGTCGACAGGGTTGTTCTTGAGGGCCTTGAACTCGCGCTCCATCT
Source organism: Ilumatobacteraceae bacterium (assembly GCA_046596615.1). Classification (GTDB taxonomy): domain Bacteria; phylum Actinomycetota; class Acidimicrobiia; order Acidimicrobiales; family Ilumatobacteraceae; genus UBA3006. The sequence continues at coordinate 2,978 of JBKJMC010000025.1, forward strand.
CCTTTTGCACGTCGGCAGTAGCGTCCGTCCAGATGCGCACTTCTTGCTGGCGACGCTCGCCGTCAGTGATGATGCCGCGCTTGTATTGGTTCTCGACCTTTTCTGCCTGCTTCTCGTAGTCGTCCAAGATTTCGCGCTTCTTCTTCGGCGTCTTGACGTCGTCTACCGAAACAGTCAAACCCGACTGGGTGGCGTAGCGGTAGCAGAGATCTTTGATGTCGTCGAGGGCGTTGGCGATCTCTGACTTGGTGAAGTGGTCGCTGAGACGTTCTACGATCACGCCGAACTCGCGCTTGCGCAACGGCTCGGTGATGTGACCGAACATCCTTACGAAGCCTGCCGGGAGGCGCTCCTCGAAAAGCAACCGACCCGGCGTTGTCTCGACGTAAACGGTCTTGCCGCTGTCGTCGCGCTCGGCGAACTTGATCTTGTCGTGCAGGTCTACCCCGCCGTCGTCGATGGCACGAACTACTTCGTACATCTGACGAAAGACGCGAACAGGACTGTCGCTCGGATCGCCTTCGCGCGTGAGGTAATAGCCGCCGATCACAAGGTCTTGCTGCGGCGTCACGATTGGACGACCCGAAGCTGGCGACAAAATGTTGTTGGCGCTGAGCATCAACACGCGCGCTTCTGCCTGGGCCTCGACCGACAATGGCAAGTGAACTGCCATCTGGTCACCGTCGAAGTCGGCGTTGAACGCTGTACATACCAATGGGTGCAGGTGAATAGCCTTGCCCTCGACGAGCACGGGTTCAAACGACTGGATGCACATGCGGTGCAATGTTGGTGCGCGGCTCAACAGCACTGGATGCTCTTTGATTACGTCTTCGAGCACGTCCCACACCTGCGGACGACGGCGCTCAACCATGCGCTTGGCGCTCTTGATGTTCTGCGCCAGTTGCTGAT
>JBKJMC010000220.1:0-4025 GCA_046596615.1 Ilumatobacteraceae bacterium
GCCAAACTTACCTTGCACATAATCCGCCGTGCGCTGGTCGGTGGGGTTTGTAAACATCTTGCGGGTCTCGGAAGCCTCGACCAGCTGACCTGGTCCACCATCTGACAAAAAGAAGGCGCAATATTTGCTGACCCGGCTGGCCTGTTGCATGTTGTGCGTAACGATGACGACGGTGATCGTCTCACTGAGTTCACGAATTGTCTCTTCGATGCGCAGGGTGCTGCCTGGATCGAGAGCAGAGCACGGCTCGTCCATCAACAACACCTCGGGCTTCACTGCGAGCGCACGGGCGATGCACAACCGCTGCTGTTGGCCGCCCGAGAGCGAGCCACCCGAAATATTGAGTCGATCTTTGACTTCTTTCCATAGACCAGCGCGAGTCAGGCACTCTTCGAGCAGTGCGTCTGCATTATTGGTTTTGATATTCGCCAATTTGAGACCGGCCAAAACATTTTCGCGCAGCGTCATCGCAGGAAACGGGTTCGGCTTTTGGAAGACCATCCCGACGCTGAGGCGAATCGCGGCGGCATCGACAGAGGGATCATAAATATCTGCTCCGTTGAGTAGCACCTCGCCAGCCATTGCGGCGCTGGGAATGAACTCGTGCATGCGGTTGAGCATGCGGATGAAAGTCGACTTGCCGCAGCCCGACGGCCCGATCAGGCCGGTCACGCTGCGCTCGGGGAAGTGCAGGTTGATGTCAGCCAAGACGAGATGAGTGCCGAACCAGGCGTGCAGACCGCGCGTCTCGATGCCCGACCTGGAGGCGGTGGCGACGGCGCCGCCTTGGGGTGTTACCGAAGAACTATAAACGGATTGGTTCATTTCGTGTCCTGTCGTAGTGGTGTTCATAAATCAACGGCGATACGTATTCATCTGCGATCCTGTCCACCCAAAATTCGGGCCAGCGAGAAAAACATGAGAACGATCAGCATCATCACGAGAGCGCCGGCCCAGGCTCGGGCGATCGCGTACTCGGTGCCAATCTGCAGCAGACCAAATACATAAGTCGGCATCGAACCAATTGGCCCCGACATTGGGTTGAGCTTGATTGCCGTATTCGAGAGCGACGTCAACAGCAGTGGCGCCGTCTCGCCCACAACTCGAGCGACGCCGAGGATGCCCGCGGTTATTAGTCCGCTGCGCACCGTTGGCAGCACGACCATGAGCGAACTGCGCCACTGCGAAGAACCGAGGGCGTAGCTCGCCGAGCGCAGATCGTCTGGAACGAGCTTGAGCACCTCTTCCGCCGTGCGGGCTACCGTCGGCAACATCAAGATCGCAAGCGCTAGGGCGCCGGCGATGCCGCTAAACGAATGCGTCCAGGCGATGAATGTTGCGTAGATGAAGAGGCCTGCGACGATCGATGGCACGCCGCTCATCGACAACAACACGAAGCGAACGAGACCAGCGAATTTGCCCCTGACCTCGGTGATGTACACGCCGCTCAAGATTCCGAGCGGCAATGTGATCATCGTGGCGATCAGCACCATTATTAGCGAACCGACGATGGCGTGTCCCGCGCCGCCGAGGTTGAGCTCGTCGTCGGGGGTAGTCAGCCGCATGTCATTGAAGAAGAAACCGAAGTAGATGCCATTAAAGCCCTTGGTCACCAGGCTCCAGAAAATTGACATCCACGGCACGAACGCCAGTGTCGCCCCGACAGTCACCAAGATTTTGGTCAGGCTGTCAATCTGCTTTAGTCGACCCTGCTTACGGTGCACGACATAGCCATCGACGAAAATTAGCCCGGCGAAGACGATAAACCAACCGTCCGGGCCAGCAAATCCCGTAAATAAAACGACCAGCGCCGCGACAGCAGCCAACACGATTGGGCGCGCGCCGCGACGAATTGTCTTCGCTCGGGTCAGCTTCCACGGCTGCGTCGGCTGCGGCACCGCGACCAGAACCTCGGCAACCGGCATCTCGCCAAGCGAACTCATGAGACTTTGCTGCCGCGTTGGACGATGTATGTGGCACCCATGTTCACCGACATTGTGAGCAGGAACAACACGAGACCGGCGGCCATCAGTCCCTTGATTTCGTACTCTGTCGCCTCCCCGAACTTGGTGGCGATAAGCGAGGCGATGCTGCCGCCCTCCGACTCGAGAATATTAAAATTGATTTTGAAGACGAGATTCAACAGCAGGTACACGGCTACCGTTTCGCCGAGCGCGCGCCCGAGGCCGAGCATCGCGCCACCGACAACTCCGCTGCGCCCGAACGGCAGCACGACTGTGCGCATCGCGCCCCACTTGGTGCTGCCGAGCGAATAGCACGAGTCGATAAGTTCGCGCGGCACGCGCGAATAGACCTCGCGCGCAACAGAAGTGATAATCGGCACGATCATGGCCGCGAGCACCGAGCCGGCAATGAATGGGCTGCGCGTGAAGATGTCGATCTCGACTTTGAATAATGGAAACCAACCAAGATAGTGGTGCAAGAGTCGCGCCCAACGCTCTCCGTATTGCATGAACACGATGATTCCCCACAAACCGAAAACTAGCGACGGGATCGCGGCGGCGAGATCGAGCAAGGTCACGAGCACGCGCTTGATTCTTTGGTTGGCGTAGAACTCGATGAATAGAGCTCCTCCAATTGCCAGCGGCACCGCAATGATCAGCGCGATCAACGATGTCAAGATTGTGCCAAACAACATCGGCCCGATCGAGAAGAACACTCGGCCAGTGCCATCGCCGTTACCGGCTGTCCACTCGCTGCCAGTAATAAATTTGAGCCCAAAGTCCTTAAAGATCTCGCCGCCGCGAACGAATAGAAAAATGCCAATTAGTCCCAGAATTGCGAGCGACGTCAGCGCGCCGGCGGTAACGATCCCACGAAATATTTTGTCGCCCAGTCGATAGGTAACCGTCAGTTCTCGCTGCTGCGGAGGGCTCGGAGTACTGACAGGGGTCACGACCACTTATCCTTGCTCCTCGACCTAAAGCCAGCCTGACAGCAAGGTGAACGCAGGGTAAATTATGCGGCCAACACCGCCAGTTGCTATGCCTTGGCGGCTTTAAAGCCCGCATCGAGGTCGGCGAGAATGTCGTCGATCGACTCGAGCCCAACCGAGAGGCGCACCAGGCCAGGGAATACACCGGTGCTCCTTTGCTCATCTTCGGTCAGCTGGCTGTGGGTCGTACTGGCCGGGTGAATTACGAGGCTGCGCACGTCGCCAATGTTGGCCACATGACTATGCAACTCGAGCGACTCGACAAACTTTTGGCCAGTGTCTCGACCGCCCTTGATGTTGAACGCGAGCACCGAGCCGTAGCCCTTGCCGCCGCCGTACTTCTTGGCGCGGGCGTGCCATTTGCTAGTTGGCAGGCCGGCGTAGAAGACCTCTTCGACGTCTTCGTGACCCGCCAAGTATTCGCCAACCTTTTGGGCGTTGGAAAAATGGCGCTCCATGCGCAACGACAAGGTTTCGAGGCCCTGCAGGAACATGAATGAGTTAAACGGCGTCGTCGCCGCGCCGATGTCGCGCAACATTTGTACGCGGGCCTTGATGATGTACGCGCCGTGACCGAGCGCCGGCCAATACGGCAGGCCGTGGTAAGACGGGTCTGGCTCGGTGAGGTTTGGAAACTTATCGTTGGCGCCGAAGTCAAACTTGCCGCCGTCAATAATCGCGCCGCCTATTGAAGTGCCGTGACCGCCAATGAACTTGGTAAGCGAGTGCACAACAATGTCGGCGCCCCACTCGATTGGGCGAATCAGGTATGGCGTTGGGGTGGTGTTGTCGACGATGAGCGGCACTCCAGCTTCATGTGCAACTTTGCTAACGCCTTCGATGTCGAGAACGTTGTTGCGCGGGTTCGCTAACACTTCGCCGTAGAACGCCTTGGTATTTGGCTTGACCGCTGCGCGCCATTGTTCGAGATCATCGGGGTCTTCGACGAAAGAAACCTGGATGCCTAGTTTGGGCAACGTGTAGTGAAACAGGTTGTAGGTGCCGCCGTACAAACTCGGCGACGACACGATGTGCGAGCCGGCCTCGGCGAGCGTGAGGATCGCGAGCA
>JBKJMC010000248.1:0-3956 GCA_046596615.1 Ilumatobacteraceae bacterium
GCATTGCCTTCAACAGGCCAGAGGTGCGCAACGCCTTTCGCCCCGTCACGGTCGACGAACTTTTTACCGCACTTGAACACGCTCGCCAGACAACCGACGTCGGCTGCGTGGTGCTAACCGGCAACGGACCGTCGCCAAAGGACGGTGGCTGGGCATTTTGCAGCGGCGGCGACCAACGCATCCGCGGCAAAGACGGCTACAAGTATGCCGACGGCGATACGGCCGCGAGCATCAACCCCGGTCGCACCGGCAGGCTGCACATTCTCGAGGTTCAGCGATTAATAAGGTTCATGCCCAAAATTGTTATATGCGTGGTGCCCGGTTGGGCCGCCGGCGGCGGGCACAGCCTTCACGTTGTCTGCGATCTCACTCTCGCCAGTAAGGAGCACGCCAGGTTCAAACAGACCGACGCCGACGTCGCCAGTTTCGACGGCGGTTTTGGCTCGGCGTATCTGGCGCGCCAGGTCGGCCAGAAGTTTGCTCGCGAGATCTTTTTCTTGGGCCGCGAATACTCGGCCGACGACGCGGTGCGCATGGGCATGGTCAACGCTTCAGTCGCCCATGCCGATCTCGAGAAGACGGCGCTGCAGTGGGCCGCCGAGATCAATTCGAAGAGCCCGACGGCGCAGCGAATGTTGAAGTACTCGTTCAACCTCATCGACGACGGCCTGGTTGGGCAACAGATCTTCGCGGGCGAAGCGACGCGCCTCGCTTACATGACCGACGAGGCGCAAGAGGGTCGTAACTCATTTTTGGAAAAGCGCGACCCTAACTGGGACGCGTTTCCCTGGCTCTATTAGCGGGCGCCGCGAGTCTGCCTCACAGTGATTGAGATCGATTCGGCGCAAGACCCGCGCCTCGACGCGTTTCGCTGGCGCGAACGGCAACTGAACACAATCGCGCAGCGCAAGGCCAGTGTGAGTTCCGGCCACTTCATCGCCGAGGGCGACCTGGTGGTGCAGCGAGCAATTGACGCCGGATGCATGCCGGACACAGTGTTGTGCGATCCCAGGCGCGCAGCGATCTTTGATCGACAGGTAGAAGGTCTCGGCGGGATGCTGTGCGTCGCCTCGGCCGAGATTCGACGCGAGGTTACGGGCCTTGGCGTGCCACTCGATGCGATCGGATTATTTCACCGGCCGGCACTCACCGACGCCAACGATTTGATTGGCGCCTGCGCGAAACTGTTGGTGCTCGACTGCATCGACAACCCGAGCAATGTTGGGGCGATCGTACGCACGGCGGTCGCTCTCGGCTGGGACGGGATCTTGCTCGATAGTTCGTCGTCAGACCCGCTCTCGCGGCGCGCACTGCGGGTCTCGATGGGCACGGCTCTGCGCGTGCCGTTTGCCAGGGTTAGCGACGTTTCGAAAACTCTGGCGCTGATGCGCAACAGCGGATTCACGACGATCGGCCTCACACCCGCGGCGACGGCACAGGAAATTCCAATGGTCAAATTCGAGTCTGGTCAAAAGCGCGCGCTCGTTCTCGGCTCGGAGCGCACCGGCCTGAGTGCGGCCACGCTTGGCGAGTGCTCGCTGCACGTCAGGGTGCCGATGCGCGACGGCGTCGGCTCGCTCAACGTCGCTGCCGCGGCCGCGGTCGCCTGTTACGCACTAGGCGGCTGATTGATCATCGCCGTCGCGGCGAACTGCATGTACTCGCTTAGTTGGGCGTGAATCTCTGGCGAAGGGGCAAGCTCGTCAACAGCGGCCTGCATTGCCACGACCCAATGATCGCGCTCGACTTGGCCGATCGCAAACGGGAAGTGTCGTTGTCTGAGCCGCGGATGTCCGCGCTCGTCGCTATAGGTAGTCGGCCCGCCCCAGTACTGCACGAGAAACATTGTTAATCGCAAACGCGCGCCGCTGAGATCGCTCTGCTCCGGGTACAGCGCGAGAAGAACCGGATCAGCGGCGACGCCATCGTAAAAGCGATCGACGAGCCTCTCAAAGAAATGCGAGCCGCCGACCTGCTCGTAAATCGAACTCACGGAAGTTACGCCTTTAGAACTTCACGAGAATTGCGGCTCTTCCCAATCGGGGAAGATGTCCGGTAGATCTTTAGAGACAGTCATCTCGAATTTGGCTGGGCGCTTCTCGAGAAAGCTGTTTACTCCCTCGATGGTGTCGGCAGAGCGCCCGCGAATCTGAATGCCACGCGAGTCGGCTCGGTGCGCGCTCATCGGGTGCGGCGCGCCCAACATGCGCCACAGCATCTGGCGCGATAACGCCACGGAAACTGGCGCGGTGTTGTCGATGATCTCGCGCGCCAACAATCTTGCGGCGGGCAGCAACTCGTCTGGCTTATGGACGCTGCGGATCAAACCGCCCGCAAGTGCCTCGTCGGCGCCGAACACGCGGCCGGTGAAAACCCACTCGGAAGCCTGCGCGATGCCCACGAGCCGCGGCAGGAACCATGACGAGCAGGCCTCAGGCACGATGCCGCGACGGGCAAACACGAATCCGAACTTGGCATTCTCGGAGGCCAGCCGAATATCCATCGACAGCGTCATCGTCACGCCAATGCCGACGGCGGCACCGTTGATCGCGCCGATGACCGGTTTCAGGCTGTTGAACATCCTAAGAGTCACGGTGCCGCCGCCGTCGCGGCGATACCTAACTTGCTCGTCATTAGACGCTGAAGTTAAGCGACCATCACTAAAAGTTTCGCCGCCGCCAGAGAGATCGGCACCGGCGCAAAAGGCGCGCCCCGAACCAGTAACGATAACCGCCCGAACATCGTCGTCGGCGTCGGTCAAATCGAAGACATCGATCAGCTCGTTCATCATTTCGTTGGTGAAACTATTCAACGCCTCGGGGCGGTTGAGCGTGATCGTGGCGATATTCTCGCTGACGTGATACGTAATTTGCGTGAAAGTCTTCTTATCTTGAGGTGCGACCATGCGCTTCACAATAGATGTCGCGACTACACATCCAAGAACCGCGACGCGGCAATTGCCGAACCAATCGCGCCGGCGAGCGCGCCGATCGCCAGCAATATCAGCATCACTCCGCTCAGATAGCTAGACGGCACGACGAGCGCACTGATGCCCGTGCCGGCCCTGAAGCTTGCTACACCGTTTGTCCATGCCGTGTTCAACACCCACAAAAACCCGCACGAGACGATCCCGCCGATTAAACCCTGCAGCAAACCCTCCAGCATGAACGGCACGCGAATAAACGAGTTAGTCGCACCGACGAGCTTCATCACCTCAATCTCGCGGCGCCGCGCAAACATCGCGGTGCGAATCGTGTTCCAGATCAGGCCGACCGCGACGAATAACAGCACCAGAGACATCAACAGGGTGACCACGCGTACGAATCGAGACAAAGTCGAGATCACCTGAAACTCGTCTTCGGCCAACGCCACTTGTTCGACGCCCGGCAGCGAGCGGTACTGCTCGCTGAGGCTGCGCACCAAAGTTGTGTCGCTGGTCAGCGGAACAACCTTGAATTGGGAAGGGATTGTCTCTGGCGTCAGCAGGCTCAAAGTAACCGGGTCGGCGGCGAAGATGCGCTTGGCCTCTTCATAACTGGCGGCCTTGTCTAGGTAGCGAAGCTTGTTGACATCGATGATCGTTGGCGACGAGCGAATCGTCTGGTCAATGAGCGAAATCTGCTCGGGCGTGGCATCGCTTCGCACGAACACGATCATCTCCACGTTGCCGCGCCATTGCACAGTGAGGTTGTCGAAGGCGCGCTGGATCAAGAACGTCGTGCCGACCAGCAGCAGCGCGATCGCCGAAGTCAAAATGGCTGCGGCCGTGAGCGTTAGGTTGCGTCGAAAGCTCGCCCATGTTTCGTGAAATGCGTACCCGACTTTGGCGAACATTATTCGTACACCCCGCGCTCTTGGTCGCGCACGATAACACCCCGGTCGAGCTGAATTACGCGGCGACGCATTGCATTCACGACGCGGTGGTCGTGCGTGGCCATCACGACGGTGGTGCCCGT
>JBKJMC010000072.1:0-3806 GCA_046596615.1 Ilumatobacteraceae bacterium
CGCGACAATCGGCTCTGACGCCAGCGGGCAGGCATACAACGTCAATGCCGACACCGCAGCGGGAGCAATCGCTGAAGCACTCGGCGCCGAGAAACTGATCTACCTGACCGACATCGAGGGCTTGCGCGCCGTGCCGAGCGACGCCAGCACACTCGTGCGCCAGTCGACACCGCAGCAGCTTCGAGCGATGATTGCAAACGGCAGCATCGACGGCGGCATGATTCCCAAGATGGAGAGTTGCATCCACGCGCTCGAGCACGGCGTGAAGCGCAGCCACATTCTCGACGGCCGCATCGCCCACGTTTTGCTGATCGAGCTGTTCACGGATGCTGGCGTCGGCACGATGATCGAAATCCCCACCGTGAACGGAGCCACCAAGTGAACAGCCACGCTTTTGCCACCACGCCCACCGCTCAGGCGCTGCTCAACGGTCGCGAGACCTGCCCGTTTATACCCGTGTTCGGGGCCCCGCAGGTGATGTTTGAACGGGGTCAGGGCACTGAGCTCTTCGATGTCGCCGGCAAGCGCTATTTAGATTTTCTCTGCGGCATCGCCGTAACCTCGCTCGGTCACAGTCATCCAGTCGTGAGCAAGGCGATTTCCGACCAGGCCAGCACGTTGATGCATGTCAGCAATTTTTTCACGAATCCGGTGGCAGCCGAGACCGCCATTATGGTGGATGAACTGCTCGGCGGGGGTGGGCAAGTTTTTTTCTGTAACAGCGGGGCAGAGGCCGTCGAGGCGTCGTTCAAGTTGGCGCGCAAGTTTGGCGGGCGGGGTCGTCACGCGGTCGTGAGCGCGCTCGGAAGTTTTCACGGCCGCACGCTCGCCGCGCTCGCCGCCACCGGTCAGCCTGCCAAGCACGAGCCGTTTCAGCCGATGCCAGAAGGTTTTCGTCATGTCGTGTTCGGCGATTTTGCAGCCCTCGATCGGGCTGTCGACGGCAGCGTCGCGGCAGTATTGCTCGAGCCGATTCAGGGCGAGGGCGGCGTAATCCCCGCGTCGGTCGAGTATTTGCAAGCGGTGCGCAAGCTGTGCACCGAACGCGGCGTGTTGTTGGTCATGGACGAGGTGCAGACTGGCTTCGCGCGCACTGGTAAGTGGTTCGGGTTCGAACATGCCGACATTAAGCCCGACGCGGTGACTCTTGCCAAGGCGATGGGCAACGGGATGCCGATCGGCGCACTGTGGGCGAAGAAAGAATTCGCCGCCGTGTTGCAACCCGGCGACCACGGCAGCACTTTTAGCGGCACCGCAATTGCCACGGCCGCGGCACGCGCCACGATCACGGTGATGAAACAAATCGACGCGCCCGAATTGGCACGAAAGCAGGGCGAATACTTGCGCAAATCCTTGGCTGAGATCCCCAATATCGTCGACGTGCGCGGCCGCGGATTGCTGCTCGGCGCCGAGTTGCGCCAAGGCATCGACGCCAAGATAATTTTTAACAAATTGCTGGAGCGAGGCTTGGTGTGCAACGCGGTGACGACGACAGCTCTACGCTTGGCACCGCCTATCACCGTAAGCACGAGCGAGATCGACGAAGCCGTGGCCATGATCGCGGGCGTTTTGGGCGAGGTTGCCTGAGATGAAAAATTCACCAACCAAACCCGCCCGTCATTTTCTTGATATTGCAGATCTCACAGCGGCGGAACTGTCTCACGTACTCGATCTTGCTGAGCGCGAGATCGCGAGCCTCGGTGCGCCGCTAACGGGCAAGGGCGTCGCGTTAATTTTCGAGAAACCGTCTAACCGCACCCGTCAAAGCTTCGAGATGGCGGTAGTGCAGCTAGGTGGCCATCCTGTGTATACGCGCGGCGAAGAGGTTGGCCTAGACGTTCGCGAGACCGCCGAGGATGTCACTAAGGTCATGAGTGGCTACCACTCCGTGTTGGCGGCACGGGTATTTAGTCATTCGACCGTGCAGAGAATGGCGGCCGTGTCTACAGTGCCAGTCGTCAACATGCTCAGCGATTTCGGGCACCCATTGCAGGGTCTCGCCGACGTCTTAACAATGCGTCAGCAAATCGGCGCGCTCGCCGGCAAAACGGTGACATATATTGGTGACTACAACAATGTCGCCCGTTCATTGGCGCAGGCCAGTGCCATGCTCGCCATGCACGTGCGACTCGGTTGTCCAGAGGGGTACGACGCGAGCACTGCAGATCTCGAACAGATTGGCGCATTGGGCGCGGCCTCGGTCGAGCAGTATCGCGACATTAATGTGGCGGCGAAGGGTGCTCACGCCGTGCACACCGATGTTTGGACTTCGATGGGCCAAGAGTCCGAAACTGAAAAACGCGACGCCGCATTCTCTGGGTACCAAATCACCCCGAGAGTGATGTCCAACGCCGATAGCCGCGCGATCTTCATGCACTGCTTGCCTGCTCATCGCGGTCACGAGGTCGCCACGGAGGTCATCGACTCCGAGGTAAGTCGCGTCTTTGAGCAGGCGCACAACCGAATGCACAGTGCGAGAGGACTACTCGCATTTCTTATGGAGGAACAACGATGAGCACAAAGGTCCAGCGTCAACAGGCGATCTCGCGGATTATTTCCGAACACGAAGTTTCGCATCAGCCCCAGCTCGTTTTACTTTTAAAAAATTCGGGAATTATTGCCACGCAGGCTACGGTGTCGCGCGATCTTGAAGAACTCGGCACCGTCAAGGTGCGCAATGGCGACGGCGAGACAATTTACGCGATACCAGAATTCGAGCCAGATCGTCTCGCCCCGCCAGAACAACTACGGCGCGTGCTCGCCGAGTGGGTGGCAGACGTGCAGGTCAGCGAGCCGATGGTCGTCGTGCGCACGCCACCTGGGTGCGCGCACGTAGTTGCTTCCGCGCTGGATCGCTCGCGACTCGTCGGGCTCGTCGGCACCGTGGCGGGCGACGACACGATGTTTTGTTTAGCCAGCGGCGAGTATGGGGCCAAGCGTTTGGCCAGGGATATTTCGGATCTGGCCGGCCTCAAACTCCGGTCGGTAAAGAGCCTGAAAACAAAGCATTCAGCGGCGAAATCCACGAATAGACGCGGCAAGTGAACGACGCATCGACTGTTGGTCAGCCATTGTGGCACGGCCGTTTTGCCAACGGCCCGGCGCAAGTGTTGATGGCCTTCACCGAAAGCCTGTCGTTCGATAGGCGGCTGTGGCGAGACGACATTGCGGGTTCGGTAGCGCACGTGGAGGGCTTGGAGCACGCAGCGATTTTGCCCCAGCACGAGGCGCAGCAGATCATCGCGGCGCTTCACCAGGCATCAAGCGAGTTCGAAAATGGCTCGTTCGTATTCATTGCCGGTGAAGAAGATATTCATACCTCGATCGAGCGCCGCGTCACAGAGATCGCGGGCGCAGTTGGCGGCAAGTTGCACACCGGTCGCAGCCGCAACGACCAGAGCGTGACCGCGCTGCGGTTGTGGTGCAAGCGCGAACTGAATATTCTCGCTACGTCTGTGCTCGATTTATGCGGCGTGCTCGAAGCGCGCGCACTCGAAGCTGGCTGGGGTGGCGACGGCGTGTATCTGCCCGGCTACACCCACATGCAGCGCGCCCAACCCGTGTTGCTCGCGCATCACCTGCTGGCCCACGCGTGGGCGTTCACGCGCGACATTGAACGATTGCTTCAGACGATTTCGAGGCTTGATGTTTCACCGCTGGGTGCTGGGGCGCTGGCAGGCTCGTTGCTGCCGTTTGATCCCGTCTTCACCGCCAAGCAACTCGATTTCGCCGAGCAGTTCGCCAACTCGATTGACGCCGTGGCGGATCACGATTCTGTGGCCGCGTCGCTGTTCGACCTCGCATCA
>JBKJMC010000156.1:0-4447 GCA_046596615.1 Ilumatobacteraceae bacterium
CCCAGAAAGATCTAGAAATAATCGGCAACGGCGAGACCGCAACATTCGGCGACTTTGAAGACGCGCGTATGCTTGACTTCATCGCCAAAGCGCTACCAATATTTCGGGAGCAGGGTCTCGACGTAGTCGATGTCATTCCTAGTGACCTAGCGACAAACCAATTTCTCGACCCAGCTATTACGTACAATGGCTAAGCCAAATCGGTAACGGCTAATCCAAATCGGTAACGGCTAAGCCAAATCGGTAACGGCCTAAGCGTCGCGCACCGTCGTGCGGTGCTTCGCGACCGGCTCTTTGTCGCTCCATGGGAAGTTGATCCACTGATCGGTGTGCTTCCAAACATAATCGCACTTGATTATCGAATGCGACTTCTCGTACAACACGGCCAGTCTCGTGTCGGCCAATTTGTTTTCGCAAAATTCGAGCACGTGGCGCAGAGTGTGCCCAGTATCGGCCACGTCGTCGACGATAAGTACTTTTGAATCCTTAATATCAATCAGGCTCGGAACCGGCGGCAATATCATCGGCACTGCCAATCGCTCATTGACGCCGGTATAGAACTCGACGTTCATCGTGTAAGTGTTCTTAACCGCGAGCGCGTAGCCGAGCGCTCCGGCCGCAAGTAACCCGCCGCGCGCTATCGCCAGGATAATGTCTGGCTCATAACCACTGTCATTGATTTGGACTGCCAGTTCGCGACTTGCCGCTCCGAAGGACTCCCAGGTCATGATTTCGCGGTCAGTACTCAAAATTTCTCCCTACCCAAGCCTCAACTGCTGCTAAGCGATTCAATCTAGTTGATTACATAGGGGCAATGACGACATCCGCTCAAACAACAATAGTCTCTTTGGGCCAGAAATGCGGCCGTCATTACCGTCAAACCAGAGAGCGGGTCGCTGTAACTCGGTACCCCTGCGCTCACGGCAGCGGCATGACGACTTAGAATCTCGCTGCGCCGCGGGTTGCTAAGTGCCAACCTGTTGACCAACGGCTCGGAGATAAAGTTGTCACGCAATTCGGGCATCACTAGAGCGTAAGCGCCAAATTGCTACAACTCAGAGATCATCTCAAAATAACTTGGCCAACTTTTCGACACAACCTCGGGATCGTTGATCTGCACCCCGTCGCACACCAACCCGACCAGCGCCATCGCCATCGCTATGCGGTGGTCGTGATGAGTGTCGACCACTCCTGAGTGGATTACCGACGGTGCGACGACAAGACCGTCGTCGGTTACGTCTACGACTCCACCAAACTTGCGTAGTTCTAGTGCAAGATCATGTAGGCGGTCACTCTCCTTCTCGCGAATGAAGCCCACTCCCGCAATTCGCGTCGAAGTCTTCGCAAACATTGCCACGACGGCCAAAGTTGGCACGAGATCAGACATGCCCGACATATCAATTTCGATACCCTGCAACGCGGCGCCTGCTTCGCGCGAGACCGTCACACCCGAACTCTGGTACTCAACATCGCAACCCATCAACCCGAGAATCTCGGCGAACTGGGCGTCGCCCTGGCTGCTCGAATCAGTTACGCCGCGTACCTGAACTCGCCCGCCGACGATGGCGGCTGCGGCCAAAGGATACGAGGCCGACGTAGCGTCGGGCTCGATATCAAATTTCTTGCCCGTGTAGCCGCCACCTTGCACTGTGACCAGATCGCCATCGAGTTTGACCTTAGCCCCGAACGACTTCATCACTTCGCAAGTCATCTGGATATATGGCCGAGAAATCACTCGCCCTGTAAGGCGAATCGATAGTCCTTCGTCGATGCACGGAGCGATCAGCATCAATGCGGTGACGAACTGACTTGAGACGTCAGCCGGAAGTGCAACATTGCCAGTCAGCTTTGCCCCCGCGCTGACACGCGCGGGTAGGTGCCACGGCTCGCCGAGAAACTCGACCTTGGCGCCAAAACATTTCAGCGCCTCGAGCAAACCGCGCATCGGCCTGCGCAGCAACGCGGCCCCGCCCGTGACGATCGTGTCGCCGCTTCTCAGGGCAGCCACGGCGATCATAAATCTTGCGGTCGTACCGGCCAAATTCGCATTTAGCGTAAGTTCGTGCGTGCTCGACATGTCAATCGGTGAGGAAACACGAACATCGCCGCCGCTGCGCGTAATTGCGGCGCCAAGCGCGCTGAGCGCCTCGATCATCGCCGTTGTGTCGTCGCCCGGCGCAATATTGCTAAGCACGGATTCGCCGCTGGCCAGCGCCGCGCAAACAAGAGCGCGATTTGTAATTGATTTCGAACCCGGGACATCTACCCGGCGATCGAGAACTCCACGCACCGGCCGAACCGTCACGCGAGAGGTCATGCCAGAATCTGAATTGTCGGCCGAAACGACCGCGCGATCAGGCCGCCGCGAAACATGTCTTGGCTCGCTTTATCAATGATCACAACAAGGATCCCGCGATCGCCCTCGACCGAGTGGGCAACCTCGAAGTTGGCAATGTTCACTCCGAGCTCGGCCGCCAGCGTGAATACTTCGGCCGCCGCGCCCGAGCGATCGGGTATCGGGATGCGCACCTCGACCACGTCAAGCAATTCGCGCACGCGCCCTGGCAGGTTCGAGCGCGCAGAACGTGCGGTCTGCAATCTCGTCAGCAGTGCGTCGTCGTCGCCGCTGTCAACAATGGCGCGCATCGAAGCAAGTCCCGAAATCATTCCGTCAAGCGCAGCCAGAATCGCTCCACGATTCTCTCGACACACGTCGAGCCAGATCGCAGGGTGACCGGACGCAACCCTCGTCATGTCGCGAAATCCGCCAGCCGCGAGACGCAACACGGCAACGTGCTCTTCTGCGCTGCTACTCGCGAGCCCCATCAATGTCGCCGCCGTGAGGTGCGGCAGATGGCTGACGATCGCAACTAGTTGATCGTGGCGCTGCGGGGTCAGAACAACAATCTCGGCTCCAAGTTCGCCGACAATCTTGGCGACCTTGGCAAACGAACTGTCGGCCGTCATCTCGCGCGGAGTGAGCACCCACACTGCGCCTTCAAATAGTCCGCCGTCTGATCCTTGCAAGCCGACCAACTCGCTGCCAGCCATCGGGTGGCCGCCAACGAAGCGGGGGTCATCGATCTCGCCGGATACAGACGACTTAACTCCACCCACATCGGTGACGACACCAGACGTCGAGGCCAGCGCGATCTTTGCTTGCCCCACAATCGTCGAAACTGGAGTCGCGATAAAGGTGATCTCTGCTTCTGGGTCAAGCCCGATAGCCGCAATCGCACCGAGACTCAGAGCCTCCGGCTCGGAGTCTGGCCTACTGTCAACCCCACTCACCCGCCAACCCCGCGCCGTAAGCGCTAGCCCGATTGATCCGCCGATTAGGCCGAGACCCATTACGTTGGCGCGCCTGGTATTCACGAAGCAATTCTACCTTTGCTGTTATGCAGTGACGGCTTCAATTAATGCGCGCACCTCGGCGAGTGTTAGCTGGCGATACTCGCCGGGCCCCAAGTTGCGATCGTGTATCGGGCCGATGCGAACGCGCGCCAGGCGCACGACCGGATAGCCGACGTGCTGACACATGCGGCGGATCTGTCGATTGCGCCCCTCGTGGATAACAATTCTCAACACGCCGGGCTGCACCTGCCCGACATCTGCGGGTGAGGTCATGCCGTCGTCGAGGTCGACGCCCGAGCGCAATATGTGTAACGCGGTCTCATCAACACCGCGCTCACCGCAACGCACGTGCACCAGGTACTCCTTCTCGAGACCAAAACTCGGGTGCGTGATTCTATGTGTCAGTTCGCCGTCATTGGTTATCAGCAGTAGGCCCTCCGTATCGGCATCGAGTCGACCGACGGGGTAAACCCGCGGAGCGTTGGGCACGAGCTCTAGCACGGTGGGCCTGTCGTGGGTGTCCTTGGCAGTCGTGATCACATCGATCGGCTTGTTTAAGAGGTAGTAGACAAGCTCGGGTTCGACGCCGACGGGCGCCCCGTCGATTTCGATCTTGTCGCTGTCGATGTGCACGCGCCGACCGAGTTCGGCAATCTCGCCGTTCACGGCCACGCGGCCATCGGCGATCAGATCTTCGCATTCTCGGCGACTACCCCAGCCGCGCTGCGCGAGTATCTTTTGCAATCGCTCGCCATCTACATGCGGTTCGATTTGCAACGCGTCGCGCGGCGAGCCAGTCGCCATGTCGGGCGACCTCGAATTTTCTGCGCCTCCCGGCGCGGCCTCGTTCGTCATTTCTATTCGGGGATCGGCGATTCGACCGCTGAAACTCGCAGACCGTGTTCGAGCGCCTCTACAACTGAAGCGTCGGGCACGAAGTCTGCGATAGGCGGCAAATCCGAAATCGAGTTGATGCCAAGGCGTTCAAGAAACAGTTCAGTCGTTCCGAACATCACGGCCTGACCAGGGCCGTCGTCGCGCGAGACCTCGTGGATATAGCCTCGCGCCTGCAAGGTGCGCATTACGGCGTCGG
>JBKJMC010000110.1:0-6359 GCA_046596615.1 Ilumatobacteraceae bacterium
CTGGTTCGTTTCTAGAGCGCAGTCCGTTGATCGGCACGCTCAACCCGATTGCGGTTCCGCTGAGAATTGTCACCGAGACAGACAGTGACGGAACGGTCGGCGCCGTGGGCCGAGTCACATTCGGTGCCCCCTACGAAGGCCCACCAGGTTGCGTTCACGGTGGCTTCATCGCCGCCGCATTCGACGAGGTGCTCGGGGTTTCGCAGTCAACTAGCGGCAATCCAGGCATGACGGTGAACCTGTCGATCAACTATCGTTCGCCGGCGCCGCTGCGCAAAGAGATCGTGTTTCGCGGCCGAATCGAAAGCATCAGCGGCCGCAAGATTTATACCGTCGGCACATTGCACCACGGCGAAACACTTTGTGCCGAAGCAACCGCAATCTTCGTCTCGATGCGCCCGGAATTGTTTGAGCGCCTGCTCAAGATCAGGCAATCCGAGACGGGCTAAACCCGCGCGCCAGAGTCGCGGAAGCGTTCGACGATCGGCAAAATCTGTTTGGCGAGGTGCTTGGCGGTCATTGTGCCCACGATTTTGGCCAGTTCGTCGACGGTCGCCGGCATCGACATGGCAATGCGCTGCAATTCGATATCGCTGCAGACGACGCTGGGAAGCTGTCGCAAGTGGCGGGCGCGGGTGGCGCGCCATGCCACGAGTTCGTCGCCAATGGTCGGTCCGGCTTTGCGCCTTGCAATTGGCGTCGGCGTGAACTTAGGCATCGGCGCTCCATCTGTTGTTGGCAGTTCGGCAAACAGTGGGCTGATGCCGGTAACGCGACCATTGCGCGAGTTGGCGAAACTGATGAATAGGCGATGCTCGGCGCGAGTCAAGGCGACGTAGGCAAGACGGGTTTCTTCGTTGCGTTGCTCGGTGGTATTGGCTGACGAATGCGGCAGCAGCGAAACTTCGGCGCCCGCGACAACAACGCAATGCCATTCGCGTCCCTTGGCGGAGTGAAAAGTGAGAACCTCGACACCGTGGCTCTCGACTTCTTGAAGCGAAGTGGCAGTTAGCCAGGCGGCAAAGGCGCGGCCGTCGACGACGCCGGAGTGATCGAGTCGCAAAAACTGACGCACCTGCTCGGCGACTTGGCGCTCATCCTCGTTCTGGGAATCGCTTAATGTGTCGGCCGCCCATGTGGTGAGGCTGTGGCGGCCCTTGTTCTGCGCCGCGACCGCTCGCGCCGCCGCGACATCTGGCGATACGCGCGTTGAGCGCACCGGGATGCCAGCTTTTTTGAGTGCGGCCATAATCGGCGCAATCTGGATGTTGGTGCGCACCAACACCGCGCATGATTGCCACGGTTTGGCGCCCCCAGTCGGGGCATGCTCCCATAATGCCGCGGCGATTGCGGTGGCCTCGCTGGCGGCATCGGGACATTCGATCAAACGCACCGCCGGGCCGTCATCTTTTGTTGATCGAACGTGCACGGGCTCATTCGTGCGTTGCACCACGCGGCGCGCGACTTCAATAATTTGCGGCGTGCAGCGGTAGTTGTTGGGCAGGCGCAAGACAGTTGCCCTGCCTACGACGTCGGCGAGGCCATCAAAGATTTTGCGTTCAGCGCCGTTCCATCCATAAATCGCTTGCAGCGGATCGCCGACGACGAAAATGTCGCTGCGACCGCCGCGAACTGCTTCGAACAATGCAAACTGCAAAGGGTTCATGTCTTGCGCCTCGTCGACGAACAAGTGCCGAAAGCGCCAGCGCACCGCCTCGGCATAGTTGGCATCTAGATTCATCTCGTTCACGACGTTGGTGATCAAGTCGTCGAGGTCGACGACTTGGCGTTTCCGTTTTAGCGCCTCGTATTCTTTGTATATATTGGCGAGGTCTCCGACTTGTGCGGGCAGATACCGTTGCGAGCGCTTGGCGGCGGCGGCGTAGTCGGCGGGCGCGATCATATGGGAGTGCGCCCAATCGATCTCGGCGAGCAGATCGCGGGGCCGTTCGGCGAGATTATGCGTGCCCGCCGCGGCGGTGGCGAGGGCTTGTCGATTGTGCACGATGTTGGGCACGGGTTGACGCTTATCGACAAGGCGCTGACGAAGGAGCGCCAGCGCGACGGCGTGGAAAGTGCCGACAGTCGGAGCGCTGCCGACGCCGAGAGTCTTGAGCCTCCGGCGCATCTCGCTTGCCGCCTCGCGCGTAAACGTGATCGCAAGAATGTTCTCGGCCTGGGCGCTACCGATGGCGACGCGGTAGGCAATGCGGTTGGTGAGCACGCGAGTCTTGCCGGAACCCGCACCGGCGTGCACGATGGTCGCCGACGCCGGCGCTGTGACCGCCTGGCGCTGCTCGTCGTCGAGGCCATAGAGCAATTGCTGAGGATCCACGGCAACACGCTACGCCCTGCCTGTGGCACGAGGCGAAATGCGAATCGGCTCCGCACATTTTCGCGCCGACTACGATGCCGATATGGCATTCCCGAAAAAATTGCTGAATGAGCACGAAGAATTGATCGTCGACCTCAACCCGCACTGGTGGCATTTCGCGACACCGTTGGCGGGTCTGGTGCTGGCCACAGTGATCGCAGTGCTGTTGTCTCGGCTCGCCGATGCGATCTCGTCGTCGTGGTTTTACTCGCTTAAAAATTGGGCGATGGTTCTGATCGTCGGTGCGGCGCTGCTCAACTTAATCGTGCGGATGCTGCAGTGGAGCACAACGCACTTCGTGGTCACCTCGGATCGCGTTATTTTTCGTGAGGGTATTATTGGCAAGACCGGCATTGACATTCCGCTCGAGCGTGTCAATAACGTCAGCATTCATCAGACGGTGCTCGAGCGAATGGTTGGCGCCGGCGACTTGCTAATCGAATCTGGTGGCGAAGATGGCCAGCAGTTGTTCACTGACATAAGTTCTCCGGTAGAAGTGCAAAACATCATTCACAATGCGATCCGTGTGCACGGCGGATCTGAAAGTGGCGGCGGTAATCGCGGAAGCAGTTCCGTGTCGCAGCTTGAGCGACTTGAGGCGATGCTGCAGCGGGGCAATATTACTCGCGCCGAATTTGATGAGCAGAAGCGTCGAATACTCGGCTAGTTAAGCCAGCAACTAATTAAGTAATTGCGCGCCGGCCACAGCGCGTACTTGCCATGACTCGATGCCCAAGTCGCGAATATGCGCCGTGGAATCGGCGATAATTACGACGCATCCGCCGAAGCCGCCGCCGGTCATTCTCGCGCCGAACACGCCAGGCGTCGCCCGAGCCGTACTCACGGCCGAATCCATCTGCGCTGTCGAAGTCGCGAAGTCATCGCGCAGTGAGTTGTGACTCTCGTACATCAAGGTCCCGAAACCGACCATGTCGCCGCTGCGCAAGCACGCCACAGCATCGCGCACGCGCTGGTTCTCGCTGACCACGTGTCGTGCGCGTGCCTTGATGGTTGGATCGTCGATGACGTCGAGCATCGCCGGGTGGGCGAGTCGCAACGGGCCGACTATTGCCTCGGCCGCTTGGCATTGGGCGACTCGCGTCGAGTATTCGCTGCCGTCGAGCGTACGGTGCGCAATCAATTGCACTATGACCTTTATGCCGCCCGGTAATTGCACCGGGCTGATCCTTAGCGAGTTGCAATCGATGAGCATCGCGTGGTTGTCGATTCCGACGCTGCACACAAGTTGATCCATTATCCCGCACGGTACGCCGGTGGCAGCGTGCTCGGCACGTCGGCAAAGTTGAGCCCGTTGCTGTGGACTGCTGGTGTCGCCGAGCGCGAGGGCGGTCGCCAATTCGAGCGCCGCACTTGACGAGAGCCCGGCGCCAATGGGGATGTCGCATGCGATCGTGCCCGAAATACCGCGCGCGGAGTCGCCGAGCTGACCGGCGACACCGGCGACGTATCTGCCCCATGCTGGTCGCACCGCTGCTGGGTCGCCGATCGGCAGAGTTAAGAGGAGTCGTTCTGGTTCGCTGGCGCTGATCAGATCGATTACGCGACTGGTTTCGCGGCCGGCGAATTGCTGTTGCGCCGTGGCGGTAATAGTCGTGTAGCGGTCAATCGCCATCGGCAGCACGAGGCCGCCCGTGTAATCGGTGTGATCACCGATCAGGTTGACTCGACCGGGCGACCTGGCGACGATCTGCCCCGACATCTAGGCCAGCTTCATCGCCGCGCTGAATCGTTCGAGCGCTTCAACGTCAAACGGCGCGCGCAACGCGATATTGACCTGATCGGCGCCTGCTAAAACATACTCGCCGATGCGGTTGACGATTTCGTCGGCGCTGCCCATCAGCACGCCCGGGCGAACGTGCGGTGCAAGTGCGCCGAATTGCTGCACCAGACTCTCTTCGGTCCAGGCGATGCCGACATTGATGGCGCAGACGATCCCGCTGGGGTCTCGGCCGACTTTGTCGCAGTGCATGTGCAGCACCTCGCGCTTGTGGGCGAACGCCTCCGGGCTGATGAATGGAACGTTCCATCCGTCGGCGTACTTAGCGGCGATGTTAAGCGTGCGTTGCTCGCCACCGCCGCCGATCCAGATAGGCAATTTCTTTTGTACTGGTCGCGGCTCACACTTGGCATCGTTCATCGAAAAATATTTGCCAGAAAAATTGGTGACATCGTTGCGCAGCAGGCTGTGGACGCAGTGGGCGGCCTCTTCCAGCTGATCCATTCGAATCTTTACCGGCGGAAACTCGATCCCGTAGGCGTTATATTCGATCTCGCTCCAGCCGGCCCCGAGGCCGATGTCGGCGCGGCCGCCAGAAAGATGGTCAATCGTGCAGATCATTTTGGCGAGCACCGCGGGGTGGCGGTAGCCGACGCTGTAGACAAGCGATCCGCAGCGCACCTTGCTGGTCGTCACGGCGAGAGCCGCGTGCATAGCCACGGCCTCGAGGCACACTGGGTCGTCTTGGCCGGTTGCGGCATAGAAATGATCCCAGATCGAGATCCAGTCGAAGCCGAGATCTTCGATTTTTCGCCATGTCGCGCGCAAGTTGTCTGCAGACGTGTGTTGCAAACCCGTGTGCACCCCGAACAATGTCGCCGACTTCGTCATGGCACAAGGCTAGGGCAGAAGCACAGATTGACCAGAGCCCATCGAAGCGGCGAGACTAGGCGAATGCCTAAAGCCAATTTGAAAAGCGGGATCGAACTCGAATTCGACACGTTTGGATCTCCAAGCGATCCAGTCCTGCTGCTGATCATGGGGTTTACGGCGCAGATGGTGGCGTGGGATCCGGACTTTTGTAACTTGCTCGCGGCCGGCGGATTGCGGGTGATTCGTTTCGACAATCGTGATTGCGGGCTGTCGACGCACCTGGATGGAGTTGAATCGAATTCGCAGGCGGTCATCGAAGCGGCGATATTGATGCAGAGTAGCGAAACGGCGGCGGGGCAAATCGAAATGCCGCAGGTCGCCTACACGCTGTCTGACATGGCTGCCGACGCGGCGGGCTTGCTCGATCATCTCGGCATCGAGCGCGCCCACATCTTGGGCGCTTCTTTGGGCGGAATGATCGCCCAAACATTTGCGATTGAGTATCCGCAGCGCACGCTGAGCCTGACATCGGTGATGTCGCTAACCGGCGAGCTTGAATATGGTCAAGCGACGCCGGACGCGATGGAGACGATTTTCGCGCCTACACCGCTTGACCGCGAGGGCTACATCAATTTTTCGCCACGCTGGCAGATTTGGCATTCTAAGAAGTATCGCAATGACGAGATTTCATTCGCCGCTGCCGCCCGCGACTACGATCGCGCGTTTTATCCAGAGGGTGGGCCCCGCCAGATGGCCGCGATCTATTCGAGCGGCAGTCGAGCCGATGCCTTGCGGCAATTGAATACGCCAACTTTGGTTGTGCACGGCAGGGATGACACGCTGATTACTCCCAGCGGCGGCGAGCGCACAGCCGAGTTGATTCCTGGCGCCCAACTTTTGATGGTCGACGATATGGGACACGATCTGCCGCGACCACTGTGGCCAGAATTGGTCTCGGCGGTGCATCAGTTGACTAACTCGGTAACGGCGTAATGGCTGCGACCATCGGACCGCTTAGCGGATACCGAATTATCGAAATCGCTGGCATCGGGCCAGGCCCGTTCGCCGCGATGATGCTCGCCGACATGGGCGCCGACGTGCTGCTCATCGACCGCCCGAGCGGATCCGATCTCGGCCTCGGCCACCAGCGCCGCCACGACCTCATGCTGCGCGGCCGCCGCTCGGTGACGCTCGACCTGAAGAGCGCGAACGGCGCCGCCGCGGCGCTGCGCCTGGCCGAGCGCGCCGACGCGATCGTCGAAGGCTTTCGCCCCGGGGTGATGGAACGCCTGGGGCTCGGGCCGGACGCGCTGCTGGCGCGCAATCCGAAGCTGGTGTACGGCCGCATGACCGGCTGGGGCCAGCAGGGGCCGA
>JBKJMC010000202.1:0-8833 GCA_046596615.1 Ilumatobacteraceae bacterium
GGCGCGATAGAACGGCTCGGCTATGGGTGCGCGCCAGTCGACAACCACGGGTTCGCGATTGAGATCGGCGACGGCGAGGCGGCCAATGTGAAAACTCTCGACACCCTCGGGGGTCTCGGCGAACTTGTCGATGCGGCCGAATACAAGTGCCGCGTCGCCGAGATCTAGTTGCGTGAGGCGTTTGTGCAGCTGCTCGTCGAAGGCGTTGCGTTCAAAGCGGGCCTGAAATGTTCCGCCCATACTGGCCTCGTTCAGGTCGCGAATGCGCCAGGCGTCGGTCTTGCTGCGCTCGAGGCACGCGTAAGCGTGATCGATGTAGGCCTGTTCGGCGGCGAGGTCGGGGTGCTGTTGGGTCATTTTGGGGATTATTGATTCTACCGCCTAGAAACCCAGCGTTGTAGTTACAAAGCCAATTTGGAGCAACACGGTTACCGGTGTAAATATCGGGCGCAGCATTCAATTTAAAATAAAACAGTCAATTTGGCTCTCGGCGGAGGGGCACTTATGAGACGAATATTTGCAATTAAGGGCACGACCCTTTCTCATTTTCTAATTATTTGCCTCGTAGCTAATGCGAGTTCATGTGCGCGACAATCCGACACACTGAGATTCTACGATCCTGAGCTAACTGCAAGAGCCAAGGCGGCGATCGAGTTCAAGTTCAACGAAAAGCGTTCGGAAGTGGAAACGGCGCCACAAGCGAATTCCCCCGATACGAGCGCACCCGCGCCGCAAACTAGCGCCCCGCTGCAACAGGGCTTCGGCGACTCGCAAAAGATCGCCGACGACTTCGTTGAGAACACCAACATTATGTTGCAGTGCGGGCGCACTCCGAAAATTTGCCCGATCGCCAAGATCACCGCACCAGATACGGGCTACCGCGTTTACATGATCGAAAAGATTAAGATGCGCGTCGAATCGAATCTGGCGACCCGCCCGGGTGCAGGAAAGTACAAAATTCGAATCGACAGCATCGAAAAAATCGGCACAACTCGTGCTCTCGTTCACACATGTCTTTTTGATTCTCTGGTGGTGTTCGATTCGGGCCAGTCAAACACCACCAGGGATGACATCATCTTCGACGACGACGTCGTATCGACACACACGACATGGACGCTGTATCTCGACGAAGGCAGATGGAAATGGGCGGGCAGTACCCCGCACGACGCCACATCCTGGGAGGACATATGCGGTTTCAATTCTTAAGATTGTTTTTTGCGAGCAGCCTGATGATGGGCATCTTCAACACTGCGCATTTGCCCCGCCCCGCGTTCGCCGACGAAAACGCAGACCGCCATACCATCGACATCAGCGCTTCGATTGTCGGCTCGCGAATTATGGCAGGAATCCAAATCGGCACACCGCCAGGCGGTACTGGCTCGAACGGCGCGGACTGCGAGTGGTCGCCGTCGATCCCCTACGACGCGATAATCGGCTCAGGCGGACCCGTCTTCAAAGTGATCGGCTCGATCAAATATCAGTTGTACGACTTCACATGTCGAGATCGAACGCCGCCAACCACTTATCACTGGATTCCAAAAATTACGACGCAGACACTCGCCACGGAGGCAAGCACCATTATGTACGACAACATTCCGGCACTGCTGGGAGAATTCGCTCCGCCAGCCCGCCGCGGAGTCGTCAACATCGGAACATGGTTCTGGGTCAACCCGGTTGTCTGGTACGCGCTGAAAATAGAAGTCAGCGCTCCAATCGGAGAGACCCTCGTGAGAGTTACGGTCACCGCCACGCCGACAAAATTGCACTTTAATCCGGGCGACGGCGACCTCGGCAGCGGCAATGTGACTTGCGATGGTCCGGGCAGCTGGTGGTTTAGTTTTTACGGCGACTTCCGCGAATCTGAGTGCATGTACACCTATCGCCATTCATCGGCAATGCACCCCAGCGGGGCGTTTCCCGCACAACTTGGAGTCGAGTGGCACGTGGAATGGAAGTCAAATATTGGCCTGAGCGGCTCATTCGGTGATCACACATATTGGTCTTCACACCAGATGGTGGTGCACGAAATGCAGGCGCTCGTGACACACTGAAGGCTTCTGTAAACTAGAGAGTCGAAAGAAGCACAATGGCCGTCAGCACCTCCCGCGAACACATCCTCATCGAGCGCCGATATGCCTCGCTCTTTTCGACGATCAGTGACGAATCGATTTCCGAGCTGGCCACGGCCCTCCCAGAAAAACTGCGCGACCCGCTGGCCAAGTCGCTGGCTTTGCCGGCCGGCGCATTCACCGACAAGTCGACGGTTGCGACAATTATTCGTGCCGCCATGAGCGCGCGCATGGCCCACCTCGACACGGGTATCTTGCTCAGCGAGCCGTGCACCGAAGCCTGCATCGATGCTCTCGGCACAACTTCCGACGACCCCAACCTTGCCGACCTACAAACCGTAATTCCAGAGCTCATCGAGAAATTTGGATTGGACGCCGTGCGCCTGATGGTCGTGCAGTATTCGTTGTCGCTCGCCGGTTTCAAGAAGTTGATCGCCGCCGATGAGCGTTTCGCGTTGCCGGTGATCGCGCCAATTGTTTCGCCGCTGCGTTTTAACGACGCCGACTCTGCCGAGCAAGAAGCCAAGCGTCTGGCCCGCAAGGCGCGCAAAGAAAAGGAAGGCGAAGCACGAGCCAAGGCCTCGGCACAGCGCCGCCAGGCCCGCAACCGCGTTTAGCAAATTGGCGAATAATGACCCTGCGCCTGGCATCACTTAACGGTCGCGCCCAGTTGGTCGTGACGGACCAAGACTTGCTCGTCGACATCGGGCGGGCCAGCAACGGCAGGTTTTCTAGCGACCCAATGGAATGTATTTCGCGCTGGGGCGAGTTGCGTGACTTCGGCCGCACAATTGGAGACGCGGAGGCTTCTGGTCGCGCCGACATCGCCACGCTCGATTGCCCAGTGCCGCGGCCGCGACAAATGTTCGCAGTTGGCCTTAACTACAAAGAGCACGCCATCGAGATGGGCTCACGGCTACCGGCCACCCCGCTCACCTTTGCCAAGTTCGAGAGCGCGCTGAACACGCCGGCTGGTGATATCCCCATCGTCGGCGATACCTGCGACTACGAGGCGGAAACCGTGATCATCATCGCCATCGGCGGGCGTGACATCGCCGAATCGGTGGCATGGGAGCATATAGCGGGGCTCTGCGTGGGCCAAGACATCTCAGACCGCGCTCTGCAGTACTCAGGAGTGCCGCCCCAATTCAGCCTCGGCAAGAGCCGCAAGGGATTCGCCCCGATTGGCCCGTGGGTTTGCGACATGAGCGAGAACAAATTGCGCGACGCGCTACGCATGACTTGCACCGTAAACGGCGAACTTCGCCAACAGACATCCACCGACGACATGATTTTTGACGCCTCGCAGATCGTCTCGTACCTATCAAGCATCTGCGAACTTTTTTCTGGGGACATTATTTACACGGGCACCCCGGCCGGCGTCGGCCATGGCCGCAAGCCGCCCGTTTATCTAAAGCCCGGTGACGAAATTGTCACCACCCTCGAGGGCGTCGGCATTCTGCGCAATCGCTGCGTCTAGCAGGTAATTAGACTTTCCCTGATGGGGGCAAAGGCAGGTAAACCGACGGTAATCAGGGGCGCGACTCTCCTCGATGGCAGCGGTCAACCCGCAAAGCAATCCGATATTTCCTTTGTCGACGGTATTATCTCCGAAGTAGCGGCAACGGGCTCGATAAATACCGCGCACGCTCATCGTGTCATCGATGCCGATGGCCTGTTGTTAACTCCAGGCTGGGTCGACGTGCACACTCATTACAACGCGCAAGCGACGTGGGATCCGTGGATGACTCCTAGCAGTTGGCACGGCGTCACAACTGTCGTAATGGGAAACTGCGGTGTCGGTTTTGCACCCGCGGTGCCCGAGCGCCACGAGTGGCTAATCGATCTGATGGAAGGCGTTGAAGACATACCTGGTTCGGCAATGGTAGAGGGATTGCAGTGGGGCTGGGAGTCGTTCCCAGAATACCTCGACGCTCTTGAGAGTCGCCCGCACGTCATCGATTTCGGCACCCAAATTGCTCACGGCGCGCTGCGCGCATTCGTAATGGGAGATCGTGGCGCCGCCAACGAAAAAGCCACGCCGCAAGACATCGCGACCATGAGCGCAATCACCGAAGAGGCATTGCGCGCCGGCGCGCTTGGTTTCTCGACGTCGCGCACGTCGCTGCACCGCAGCAAGCAGGGCGAGCTGGTGCCCGGCACTTCTGCCGAGCCGGACGAACTGTACGGCATCGCCGACGCGATGAAGCGCGTCGGTCATGGAATCTTTCAATTCGCGCCCGAGCACTCGCAGGTACCGTTCGAGGAGTGGCCGTGGATGCAAGAACTGGCAAGACGCAGTGGTGCCACTGTAAGCGTCAACCTCAATCAATTAGACGACGGTAGTGAGGTGTGGCGCAAAACTCTTGCCTTGCTCGACGCCGCACACAAGAATGGCGAAAAAATTGTCGCCCAAATTGCGGGCCGTTCGATTGGAATAATCATGTGCCTCGAAGGCAGCGTGCACCCGCTGCTCGCCCACCCCGCGTATCAAGAAGTCGCCAACTTACCTTTCGCCCAGCGGGTCGCCGCTCTAGGCGAACCCGGCCGCAACGAGCGATTCGTAACCGAAACGCCCACCGACAACTTCTACGCGGCGCTAGTCACGAAATCGTTGAACCGAATGTATTTTGTCGGCGACCACAATATCGAGTACGAGCCGCATCCAAGTACATCAGTCGGCGCGATTGCAAACTCTTCGGGGGTCGCACCGATGCGCCTGATCGTCGATCACCTTCTCGGCGACAATGGCAAGGGCATGATCTATTCGCCGTTTTTCAATTACATGTACGGCGACTTGTCGATGACATACGAATTGATGCAGCATCCACAAACTCGCAACGGGTTGAGCGATGCCGGCGCACACTGCGGCGCGATCTGCGACGGTGGCATGCCGACGTTTATGCTCACCCACTGGGCGAGAGACCGTTCTCGTGGGCCAAAACTCGGCCTAGAGCATTTGGTTTACCGACAGACCCGACATACCGCCGAATTACACGGGTTACTAGATCGCGGCATTATCGCCCCGGGAATGAAGGCCGACATCAATTTGATCGACTTTGACGCGCTCGGATTCGACATGCCCTATATGGCCTACGACCTACCCGCCAAGGGTCGCCGACTGGTGCAGACTGCGCGCGGCTACAAAGCAACTTTCGTCGGCGGTACCCAGACGGTCGACAACGACAAATTTACTGGTGAACTGCCCGGAAAATTAATTCGCGGACCACGCAAATAATTACGAGGTCATGCCGCCAAGGCCGACGAGGCCGCGGGCCAACTCAATCTCGCCCATGTGGCGCAATCCGTGTTGAAGGATCCAACATTCGACGGCGTCGAGAACCGTGATGCCCTCTTCGCCCGCGACTCGCGCGCTGAAAGTACTGGCGATCTGCGGGGGAAACGGACGAGCGATCACTACGCGCGTCAATTCGGCTGGGTCTAACTGTTCGAGCCAGGCCTGGGTGCGGTCAAACACCAGCGCCAAATACTCCTTGAATGCCTCGTAGTCGCCGATGCGCTGGCCAATCATCTCGTTGACCGTCTTGTGCTTACCGTGATCGGAGATGCCCGGCTTGACTCGCGAGTTCCACTCGTCGTTCCAGATCGGCATCTGCCCGGTCATCAGCATGAACGATGAATCCATCATGTTGACGATGTGGAAGAGGCTAAAGGCGATCGGCAGCACGCCGTCTCGCTCGAAGTGATTGACGTGCTCGAGCGTCATCGTGTCGAGTGCCTGGTCGTACAACGAGCGCAGCGCTCGGTGTCGTCGCTGCAGCGAATCGAGAATTAGTTCAGTCACATGCGCTCGTGCCTAATGATGATCGTTGGCCCATACGACCACACCATAACAGCGCCATCCATTTGCCGGGTGACAACAAAATCTGGCATACCCTCTGGTCGCAGCGTATGAACATTGTTTTCGTATGTCGCCGCGACACTAATTGGCGTCACAAAGTCATGAGCCACGTCGTTGACGCCGTTTTCTAGTGTTCCGTCGCAGTACATGTCGTGGATTACGCCAGAACTCGTGATGCAGATGCGATTGCCGGCCTGCTCGATGCGCTCGACGTGCGACCACATCGGCAACTCTTTGGGCGCCGTAGCGCCATTGACCTGAACATCAATAGCCCGCCACATTCCGCGCAAGTCTGGCGCTCCGGCCACCAACGGCTCGGTGCTGTTGGCGAGCACTGGGTCTGGCATTTCCTTCCAGCCACCAACAGGCGTTTTGACCCTTTCAATTTGTCGAGCGAGCATGCGGATCAAACTAGATCGTAACGACCTAGGTTCATAACCTTGTCCCACGCCGCGGCGAAGTCCTTGACGAACTTCTCTTTGCCGTCGTCACTGGCGTAGACCTCAGCCAGCGAGCGCAGCTCCGAGTTCGAGCCAAAGATGAGATCCGCTCGGGTCGCGGTCCACTTGGCTGTTCCGGTCGCTCGGTCGCCGCCTGCGAACAGTTCCTGCGAATCATCAGTTGCCTTCCACGCCGTGCTCATGTCAAGCAAATTGACGAAGAAGTCGTTGGTGAGAGTTCCCGGCCTGTTGGTCAAGACGCCGTTTTGCGAGCCGTCGAAATTCGTCCCTAACACGCGCATTCCACCGACAAGGACAGTCATTTCAGGAGCCGTCAACGTCATCAAATTTGCCTTGTCGACGAGTAGTGCTTCGGTCGAAACCGTGAACCTCGACTTCAGATAGTTGCGGAAACCGTCTGCCGCGGGTTCGAGGTATTCAAACGATTCAATGTCGGTCTGCTCCTGCGAAGCGTCACCGCGTCCCCCGGCGAACGGAATCGCCACATCGTGGCCGGCGGACTTCGCGGCCTTTTCAACACCGACGTTTCCAGCCAGCACAATTAGGTCGGCAAGCGACACGTTGCCTGTGGCGGCCTGAATGTCTTGGAGCACGCCCAAGACCTTCGCGAGTTGAGTGGGGTTGTTGACGGCCCAATCTTTCTGCGGAGTAAGGCGGACCCGGGCGCCATTGGCGCCGCCGCGCTTATCCGATCCGCGGAAAGTTGAGGCCGAAGCCCATGCTGTCGAGACCAGCTCGGCCACCGACAACCCCGAATCGGCGATCTTCGCCTTAAGAGCGGCGATGCCATTGGCGTCAAGGTTTGTCATCGAAGCCGGTACCGGATCCTGCCAGACGAGATCTTCGGCGGGAATTTCTGGCCCCAGATAGCGAGCCTTTGGTCCCATATCGCGATGCGTGAGCTTGAACCACGCGCGGGCAAAAGCATCGGCGAATGCCTGCGGATCGTTGAGGAACCGCCTCGAGATCTTCTCGAATTCCGGGTCCATCCTGAGCGTTAGGTCGGTGGTCAGCATGGTCGGCTTGTGCTTCCTCGCTGGGTCGTGCGCATCGGGGATGATCTCCTCGGCGTCCTTAGCGATCCATTGAATGGCCCCTGCCGGGCTGCGTGTCTGCTCCCATTCAAACTTGAACAGGTTCTCGAAGTAGTGGTTACTCCATTGTGTCGGACTTTGAGTCCAAGTCACTTCAATGCCGCTTGAGACCGTATCGCCGCCGTGACCGGTGCCGTAATTGCTGATCCATCCGAATCCCTGAGCTTCGATCGGGGCACCTTCGGGTTCTGGGCCTTTGTGCGACTCTGGCGCGGCACCGTGCGACTTGCCGAAAGTATGACCGCCCGCGATCAAAGCGACGATCTCCGTATCGTCCATCGCCATTCGATTGAAAGTGGCGCGGATGTCCTTAGCGGCCGCGACAGGATCACCGTTGGCCTGCGGGCCTTGCGGATTGACGTAGATCAGGCCCATGTGAGTCGCGGCCAGCGG
This sequence comes from Ilumatobacteraceae bacterium, assembly GCA_046596615.1. Classification (GTDB taxonomy): domain Bacteria; phylum Actinomycetota; class Acidimicrobiia; order Acidimicrobiales; family Ilumatobacteraceae; genus UBA3006. The sequence goes on from JBKJMC010000202.1 coordinate 7,880, forward strand.
CTGGTTAAGATCGCGATCCCCGCTGAAGCGCTTGTCATCGGCCAGCCATGATGTCTCGTCACCCCAGTACATATCTTGGTCTGGTTCCCAAACATCTGGACGGCCCGCGCCGAAACCAAATGTGCGAAAACCCATCGATTCGAGTGCAACATTGCCTGCAAGAATCATCAGGTCGGCCCACGAGATCTGCTTACCGTATTTCTGTTTGATTGGCCAAAGCAAGCGGCGCGATTTGTCGATGTTGACGTTGTCGGGCCAACTATTGAGCGGTGCGAATCGTTGCTGTCCGCGCCCACCGCCGCCGCGGCCGTCGGCGACCCGGTACGTACCTGCGGCGTGCCAAGTCATCCGGACGAACTGCGGCCCGTAATGACCAAAGTCGGCAGGCCACCAGTCTTGTGAATCTGTCATCAGCGCGTTAAGGTCGCGCTTCAACGCGCCGTAATCCAGTTTTTTGAACTCGCCGGCGTAGTTGAAACCATCTTCCATCGGGTCAGACAAGGAGGAGTGCGACCGCAGAATGTTTAGGTCCAACTGGTTAGGCCACCAGTCTTTATTCTTAGTGCCACTGCTCCCTGCATCGTGTTTCTCTACCGCCCCCGTGAACGGGCAGCCGTTCGAATTATTGTTATCGCTCATTTCTTTCACCCTTTCGTTTATTGAGTAGTCCGTTGCTTGATCTCGGTTGCGGAACAGGAGATTTACGCGATCGAGATGTAAACGATCGGCTTGAACGCACTGAGCATTTCTTGCAGGTGCCATGAAATAGGACACCAACATCCGTGACCGAGAACTCCTCGGCGCCTTTTGGCTTCAACAACGCAACACCGTCGACGTACACATCGCGTATTTCACCACATTTGTCACATACCACGTGATGGTGGTCATCGACATTGGGATCAAAACGCGTCGCGCCATTACCTACGTCAACGAGTTGCAACTCTCCCATTTCGG
>JBKJMC010000099.1:0-3412 GCA_046596615.1 Ilumatobacteraceae bacterium
TCGACTAAGGCGCGCAACAAATCGATAACTGATTTTGCTTGGGCGCGCGACGCGTCGCGCATGTAGATGTGCTCGTAATTGAATTTTCGAAACGAAGCCAAGGCGTCGGCGACATCTGAGGTCATGCCGATGCGCCCAGACGATTGCGCGGCGGCGAGCATTGCGGCGATGAAGGTACGAAGTTGGCTGCTGCGAGTTGTGCCGCAGAACTGTTGCACCTGTTCTGGAAGGTGCTGCGCTGTGACGATGCCCGCCGCGGCGGCGTCTTCGAAATCGTGACAGACATAGGCGATGCGATCGGCCCACGAAACCACTTCGCCTTCCGGCGTGGCAGGGGCTGGCCGCGACCAGGAATGGTTGCGAATGCCGTCGAGCGTCTCGCTACATAAGTTGAGCGGCACGAGCGTGACGTCGGCGCCCCACACCGCGTGGTCAAATCCATTGGGCACGAACTGGCTAAGCGCATCCTCGCTGGCGTGGCCGCCGGGGCCGTGCCCGCAGTCGTGGCCGAGCGCGATGGCCTCGGTGAGCGTGACATTAAGACCGAGCGCACGCGAGACCGCGCCGGCGACTTGGGCGACCTCGAGCGCATGAGTAAGGCGAGTGCGCTGGTGGTCTTGCGGAAAGACAAACACTTGGGTTTTGCCGGCGAGCCTGCGAAATGAAGAGGCGTGCAAAATTCGATCGCGATCACGCTCAAAGCAGGTACGCAATAGATCAGGTTCTTCGGCGATCGCGCGATTACCGCCTCCGAAGGCGCGAGTGGCCAACGGCGACAGGGAGTCGTCTTCGCAATCCTCGCGTTCGGCGCGCTCGACGAGGCGACTTACGCCAGACCCTGCCCAAGAATCGCTGTGACTGAGGCGAATTTGCGCCCCGACGGTACCGCCATCACCACGCTGCGATTCGTCGGCTAGGTGGCCGTCCATTGTCGCCGCCCACGATTCGGTGCGCGATTGCGATGGACCCGTGGTCATGGCATAACGATACGTGGAGGGTGCTGCGATTAACGGGCAGGGTGCCTGCCTGATAACGGGCAGTAGCCTGAAAATCCCCTATGAGTGTCTTTGTCGATGAAGCCCAACTGAACGTACGCGGAGGAGACGGCGGTGCCGGCTGCGTGAGCTTCAGGCGAGAGGGCCCAGTCGCTTTCGGTGGGCCCAACGGTGGCGATGGCGGAAACGGCGGCTCGGTGTGGCTAGTTGCGGATCACAACGTTGCTTCGTTGTTGGCATTTCGAGATCACCCGCACCGTCGCGGCGCTGACGGGGTGCACGGCATGGGCAAAGACTTACACGGTCGGCGCGGCCAAGAATTGTTGATTAACGTTCCAGAGGGCACAGTCGTGCGCCACATGTACACGGGCGAAATTCTGGCCGACCTGCCAGTGCACGGCTCGAAGTGGTTGGCGGCGCAAGGCGGTCAGGGCGGCCGCGGCAACGCGCGATTTTTGTCTAACCGTCGGCGTGCGCCGAAATTTGCCGAACAAGGTGAGCACGGTCTAGAGCGCTGGCTCAAACTTGAACTCAAATTGATGGCTGATGTTGCCCTTGTCGGATTACCAAACTCAGGAAAGAGCACATTTATTAGCGCGGTCTCGGCGGCGAAGCCCAAGATCGCCAACTATCCGTTCACCACTCTCGAGCCGCACTTGGGTGTGGTGCGCCTAGACGCGATGACCGAGTTCGTAATCGCCGACATCCCCGGGATCATCGAGGGCGCCAGTGACGGCAAGGGACTCGGCCACCAATTTCTGCGGCATATTGAACGCGCCAGGGTGTTGTGCGTGCTGGTCGATCTCGCTCCGATGGATGGCATGTCGGCGCAACAGCAGCAGGATATTTTGCTGAGCGAGTTGGTTGCCTACGAACCCGAGCTGTTGACCCGCCCGCGAATAGTCGTGGGTACCAAGACCGATGCCGCCGACGAGGTGGCGCTGATCGATTGGACGGGCGACAAGATGTCGGCGGTGACCGGCGACGGTGTCCGCCCAATACTCGGAAAGCTCGCTGACCTTGTCAAGACGGCGCGCGCCAATGTGCCGCCGCAACTTGCCGCGGTAATCATTCGGCCAGAACCAGAGGGCACGCGCGTCGAAAAGGTCAAAGAGAACGAGTATCGCCTGAAGGGTCGCGCCGTTGAACGCGCGGTGTTGCTCAACGACGTCTCCACGCCCGACGCAATGAACTACATCGACGAGCGATTGAAGAATCTCGGCGTACCCCGCCTGCTCGCGCGCGCAGGTGCCACAGACGGTGCCGTCGTTTGGATCGGTGACTTTAGTTTCGAATACGCTCCGGAGCAATAGTCGTGCGCATCGTTGTCAAGATCGGGACCAGCTCTGTTACCGGTAGCGACGGGGCGATTCGTCGCTCGGCAATATCTTCATTGTGTGCGCAGGTTGCGCAGTTACGCGAGCAGGGTCACGAGGTTTTGGTCGTTAGTTCTGGCGCGGTCGCTGGCGGCGTCGCCGCATTGGGCATGAGCCGCAGGCCAACAGACACGCTGACCCTGCAGGCTTTATCCGCTGTTGGCCAGAGCAGGCTTATGCAGGAGTACAACCAGTTGCTGCACGAGCATGCGCTGGTCGGGGCTCAAGTTTTACTCGTGCCGAACGACTTCATCGATCGCAATCAATACCTGCACGCGCGCCAAACTCTGTTGCGCCTGCTCGAACTTGGTTGCGTGCCTGTAATCAACGAGAACGATGCGATCGCCAGCGACGAGATTCGTTACGGTGACAACGACCGCATTGCCGCGCTGGTGGCCCACAGTGTCGCTGCCGACGTTTTGATATTGCTCACCGACATCGCTGGCCTGTACACGTCAGACCCGCATGTCAACCCTGGCGCAACTTTCATCGAGCAGGTCGCTGCCGATGACCCGTTGCTGTCAGTGAACGCGACCGCCAGTAGCACCGGGCGGGGCAGTGGCGGAATGGCCTCGAAGTTGGCGGCCGCGCGGATCGCCTCTTGGTCTGGAGTGCGCACGGTTATTGCCCACTCCGAGCGCGCCGATGTGCTGGCGCAGGCGTTAGCCCAAACGAAGGGCGCTGGAACGCAATTCTTACCGCACGATAGACAGTTGTCGGCACGTAAATTGTGGATCGCGTTTGCCGCGCAGCATTCTGGCGTGATCGTAGTCGACGATGGCGCCAAACTTGCAATCACCACGCGCAACACCTCATTGTTGCACGCCGGGGTTGTCGAGGTGCACGGCGATTTCGCTATCGGTGACACGGTAGAGATTACTGACTTGGCAAGCTGCGTTATCGCGCGCGGCATGGTTAGTGTCGACGCGGTGCAGGCCAGCGCCGCCGCGGGGCGCAAGAGCAGTGAGCTGCCCGACGGGGTGTCAGCAGAGATCGTGCACCGCGACGATCTCGTTATATTACTTGACTAGCTAGTTATTG
>JBKJMC010000227.1:0-4156 GCA_046596615.1 Ilumatobacteraceae bacterium
CTGGACCCACCGCGAGCACCGCACCATGAGCCACGGTTGCGGGCGTGATGCGCGCGAGCATTCCAGCCAACTTAAGACCTTTGGCCACCGCCGAATCGTTCGTCGATGAGCGCCCGACAACCATCTTTGCCGAACGCGGAGTTAGCTGTCTCGCCGGCGAGTTTGCAATTTGGCGCGGTAGCGATCGCGCACCACGCGCCGCGATGCGCGGCGCGAACGAATCACGGCTTGGCGCTCGGCCGTGCGCGGGGCAACCGCGGCCTGCTTCCAAACCTTAATAAAACGCTGAAGAGCCGTAATCGAAGTAAGCACCAGCATCACCCACATCACCCAATACAAGATCGAGCCGAACAACAAACCAAAGCACAGCAAGATGATTCGCTCGGCTCGCTCCATCAAGCCGCCCTTGGCCTGCAGGCCGAGTGACTCTGCCTTGGCGCGCTCGTACGAGATCAACATCGACACGCCCATCACGGCGAACGGAACAATCCCGGCGTGACCTCCGCGTTCGGTTGTGAGATACCAAGCCACGCCGCCCAGCAGCACCGTGTCTGTGACCCGATCAACAACCGAATCGAAAAAGGCGCCACGTTGGCTAGCCGAGTTCGAGGCCTTGGCCAGCGCACCGTCCAGCAAATCTGGCAGAGCAGCAAGGATCACCAGAAACAAACCGAGCGGCAACTTGCCCGCGCCAATTGCCACCGCCGCACCAAAGGCAATGACCAAACCAAGAAGTGTGAAGTGGTCTGGCGACATTTTGGTACGCCGCAACAATTCGCCAACAGGCCTGATCGCCTTCTCGACTTCCGACTTGAAGCGACCGTCAAACATCGATACGAGCCTAGTTGGTGTCGTTGCCAGGGTTTGCTTCGACGAGCAATTGCACGATGCTTGCGTCTAGTGCATCGATCATCACCAGCCCACGTTGCAGCGGCGGCTCCTCGGAGCTGTAGCAAAACACTCGCCAAGTTGGGCGGCTACGCAGACCGCGCCACACCTGCTGCGCCGAGGCATGACCGACTGCGAAATCGACTGCGCGCGAAGCGTGCACGAGGGCCTGCTTCTCGTCCACTGTCATCGGCCAACTCGACGACAACACGTACAATCCGAACACTCCGAGCACGACAGCGGCGGCGAGCATGCCGTCATTTACGAGGCCGCTGGCTGAATCACGAAAGGCGAGCCACAACGCGCCGCTCACCGCGCTCGTGACAAGGTACAAAATCGCCGGTATCTTGCGGCGGCTGTTATCTGGAAACTGGTACGCGCCGACGAAGCCCGAGACATTCAGCTCCTGCGGCAGCTCGTCACGCAGCTCATCGTGACTCTCATTATCACCTCTCATTTCGTAACACGCTCCCATGCTTGTTTCATTCGCCGCGATGTTACATCCAGCGCCTCGGGCAAGATCTTGGTGTTTGCTATGGCGACCATAAAGTTGCTATCGCCGCCCCAACGCGGCACAACGTGCACGTGCAGATGGCTGGCGATGCTGCCGCCAGCAGCGTGTCCGAGATTGATGCCGACATTCACGCCCTGCGGCCCGTATTCGTCTTTGAGAACGCGCACGCCAGTAGTCACTGTCTCCCACAATTCGGTGTGCTCTTGGATAGTCAGCATTTCAAGATCGGCGACTTCGCGATAGGGCAACACCAGCAAGTGTCCTGGCGAGTACGGAAACGCATTCAAGATAACGAAGCAGGTTTCGCCGCGATGGATGATGTGCGATTCGACGTCAGGAATATTGCTGCGCAAGATCTCGGTAAACACCGACTCCGTTGTCGTGTGCGCCTTGGAGTCGCGTTGCACGTACTGAGCGCGCCACCCATTCCACAGGCGCTCGAGCATTAGTCGATCGCCGTTTCGCCGCGCAACCGCTCGATAAATTCGGCCACCGCTACCCCGCGCACGACCTCGCCGCCTCGCGGGTTTAGACCGACCGTGTTGTTGGCGACATCGTCGTCACCTACGACCAGCACGTACGGAAGGCGCTCGAGTTTGGCGTCACGTATTCGTTTACCCAGCTGATCATCGGCGTGATCGACGTCGACCCTGAAGCCGGCGTTCGCCAACTTGCTGGCCAAAGCGGCGGCGTAGTCTTCATGCGCGGTGGCCACTGGCAACACCCGCGCCTGCACCGGGGCCAGCCATGTCGGGAATGAGCCTCCGTAGTGTTCGAGAAGTACTCCAAAGAAACGCTCGACCGAACCGAAAAGCGCGCGGTGCAACATGATCGGGCGCCGACGCACATTGCCGGTGTCGATGTACTCGAGTTCGAAGCGCTCGGGCAAATTGAAGTCGAGTTGAATCGTGCTCAACTGCCACTTGCGACCGATTGCGTCGCGCACATCAATGTCGATCTTCGGACCGTAAAACGCCGCCTCGCCTTCGCTTATTGAATACTCGACGCCGTGGCGATTTAGCGCCTCGCGCAGTGCCGCGGTCGCCTTCGTCCAGATCTCGTCGGTACCGACAGACTTCTCGGGGTCGCGTGTCGAGAGTTTGAAGTCGAAGACTTCGAAACCGAATCGCTTCAGCACTGACAGGACGAAGTCGAGCAGCGAAGTGATCTCGTCGGCCATCTGACCTTCGGTGCAGAAAATGTGGCTGTCGTCCTGAGTAAAACCGCGAATGCGCATCAAACCGTGCAACGTGCCCGCACGTTCGTAGCGATAGACGGTTCCGAGTTCGAAAAACCGCAGAGGCAGCTCGCGAAAACTGCGTTGGCGCCCGCGGTAAATTAGGCAGTGCATCGGGCAATTCATCGGCTTCGGGTAGTAAGTGCCGTTGTCCATCTCCATCGGCGGGTACATGCCGTCCTTGTAGAAATGCAGGTGACCAGAAGTCTCAAACAGTTCGGCGTTCGCCAGGTGCGGGGTGAACACGAATTTGTAACCACCGTTGAGGTGCCGCTCGCGGCTGTAGTCCTCCATAATTTTGCGCACAATCGCGCCCTTTGGGTGCCATACCGCGAGGCCGGCGCCCAATTCGTGTGGGAACGACAGCAGATCCAACTCGACAGCGAGCTTGCGGTGATCTCGTTTTTCTGCCTCGGCAAGGCGCGTGATGTGCTCATCAAGAGCAGCCTTCGACTCCCATGCCGTGCCGTAGATCCGCTGCAACATCGGGCCCTTGTCATTACCGCGCCAATACGCGCCTGCAACTTTCATCAACGCGAAGTGGCCGAGCCTTCCAGTGGTCGGCACGTGTGGCCCGCGACACAAGTCGACAAACGATGCGCTGTTGCGGTACACGCTGACCTCTCCGGTGCTGTCGCCGCCGCCATCGAGTCCTCTAACCTCAGCGGCATCTGCGCCATCGGCACTACCGCTGGTGACGCGTTCGATGATCTCGCACTTGTAAGGCTGGTCGGCAAACAGTTTCAGCGCCTTTGCGGCCGACATCTCTTCGCGCGTAAAAGGTTGGTCAGCCTTGATTATCTCGCGCATGCGAATATCGATAGCGACAAGGTCGTCTTCGCTAAAGGTGCCGCCATCGGGCAACTCAAAGTCGTAGTAAAAGCCGTCCTCGATAGCCGGGCCAATAGTGAACTTCGCGCCAGCGAAAAGTTGGACCACTGCCTGAGCCAAGACGTGCGCAGTCGAATGGCGCAATACATGGCGACCGGCGTCGGTGTCGACCGTGATGATCGCCACCCTGTTGCCCTGCGCAAGAACACTTGAGAGATCTGTCTCGGCGCCGTCGATCGTGCTTGCGACAGCGGCTTTGGCGAGCCGAGAGCCGATGCCGACGGCAAGATCGAGCACAGTCGACCCAGTAGGCAGAGTGCGCTGCGAGCCGTCCGGGAGGATGACTTCAATTTCGGCGTTGGAAATTGTCATGACGCCACAAGTTTAGTGGCAAGGGTTAGTTAAGTGAGCACCATTAAGTGGCGCCTCTTAGTTGATTAGCGTCACTCCAAGCAGCGCGGCCGCGCTCTTCACTTGATGACCCGAGGCCGCCGCGGAATCGATTATCGCGACTGCCGTTGGAGTATCGAGATCGTCATCGAGCGCAGCGCGCACGTCGTCTAAAACTTCACTACGGGCGTCGTCGCCAACTTGCACCGCCGACCACCGTGCGAGGCGCAGCTCGTTGCGGGTGACAAGCCCGTCGTCCCACTCCCAATCGGTTCGGTAGTGATGCTCGATCAAAG
>JBKJMC010000297.1:0-5152 GCA_046596615.1 Ilumatobacteraceae bacterium
TCACTTCGGGGCACTCGGAGGATGGGTGGCTTCGACGCTTGTAAAACTCGGCGACCTCGTCTGGGAGACGAGTTATGGCCTACCCGGCGAGGGCCAGCCACCTCGAGTCGTCGCGCACATCACATTGAATTGGCCGAGTTCGAGCCAGACCATTTATCGCAGCTGGTATGTCGACGAGATTCTCGAACGGCACCCAGTGATCGAAATCGAAATCGTATTTCGCGTGCAACGGCTCGAAGGCCAACCAGACCCCGCAATCGTTGACGACATCGCGATTGTTAACAGCCCCAAGATTGGTGATGGGCGCCTAGAGCGCGACAATATCACGGTCGAAATCTGCCACTCCAGTAACAGCGAAAATCTCGTCGACTTTGCCCTCGAAATCACATACGAGGGCGCCTACGAACTTGCCGAAGAAACTCTCTCTGACGGCGCTAGCAGGTTGCTCGACGATCACTTCGGGGCACTCGGAGGATGGGTGGCTTCGACGCTTGTAAAACTCGGCGACCTAAACCTCAGTTACCTACCCGCCGAAGACGAGAGCGAAATTTAATCTGCTGTCTCTTGGCGCGCGATAAAAGTTAGCGGTTGCGCTCGGCTACAGCGTGTACTTCGATGCCGCCGCGGGGTCGCTGCGTCAGTTCGACTTTGACCCAGCGCGGCTTGACTGTGGTCATCACTTCATTTGCAATCTCCGCGGCCAGCGCCTCGGCGAACATCGGCATGTTGCGAAAGCGCCACAGGTACAACTTCAGGCTTTTAGACTCGATGCAATAGCGGTCTGGCCCAAACTCGATGACAACCTTCGAGAGGTCGGGCTGTGATGTCACGGGGCAAATCGATGCCACCTCGTCGCTTGTAAAGCGAACGGATGAAACATGATCAGGCGCGCGAAACACCTCGACATGATCGATCGGATGTCGAACCGTCTCGCCCAGCACAGTCAATTTGTCGTGCTCGTTTTCGCCGGTGCTCATAGCAATTAGCGTATTGGCAGCAGGCCCGTTAACGACACGAGTGGGCGCGGCCCGACGTGCGTGATCACCTCTGATGCGGCGATCGAGCCAACCCTGCCGCAGTATTCGATTGACTCGCCACGCGTAAAGCCATATAGAAAGCCGGCCGCATACAGATCGCCGGCGCCGGTGGCGTCTACTACATGGTCGACTGGCTCCGCCGCGATGTGTACAAGTTCGTCACCACTGATAACTACCGAGCCCTTCTTTTCTCGAGTGATTGCGCCGAACTCGCAGTCTTCGCGCAGGCGCGACAGGGCGATGTCGAAATCTTCGATCTGGTACAGCGATTGCAACTCGGTCTCGTTGCAAAAGAGAACGTCGACATCATCTTTGATTAGTCTTAAGAAGTCACCGCGGTGACGATCCACGCAAAAGGAATCTGACAGCGTCAGCGAAACCTTGCGACCGGCGGCGTGCGCGTATCTCGATGCAGTGCGAAATGCTTCCTTGGCGGCATCTCGATCAAACAGGTAGCCCTCCAAGAACAAGACTGCCCCGGCAGTCACGGCGTCTTTAGAGATATCGGAGGGCTCGAGTAGCGACGAGGCCCCCAGAAAGGTGCTCATCGAGCGCTGGCCATCTGGCGTAACCGCGATCACACACCTGCCCGTCGGTTCTGTCGTGCTATGCGCCCCCGGGTGAAACCCCACGCCTACTTGCTTCATGTCGGCGACAAAAATAGCGCCCAGATCGTCGGCGGCGATCTTGCCGATGAACCCCGCACGCCCACCGAGGCTGGCAATGCCGTAGGCGGTGTTGGCCGCCGACCCTCCGCTGGTCTGGATTGGGTTAGTGATTCGCGAATATAAGTGCTGTGAACGCTGCGCGTCGACCAGCGTCATCGAGGCCTTGACCACCGACTCGCGAACCAAGAACTCTTCATCGACAGAGGCGATCACGTCCACCAACGCGTTACCGATCGCCACTGCGTCGTAGCGAACGCCGACTTGGGCGGTCAGATCGATCGGTGGCACGTGTTGAAACACTACTTGCTCGGTGCATTACCCAACTATGGTTTTCAGATGGGCCCGATCGGCACCGCGCTAACGGTGCACCGCGACGGACGCATAGTTATCTTTACGCGCGGCGTGCGCGCGTTCGTCGACGGCATCGCCTACGTGGTGCTGCCCGCATTCCTCTTGCATCTGGGCTTCAGCGGCGTTCAGGTCGGCGCCGTCGTCACGGCCTCGCTGCTGGGCTCTGCCGCGCTGACGCTGACAGTCGGGGTGTGGGCACACCGCTTCTCGCCCGCGCGCCTGCTCGCGCTGTCGTCGCTGCTGATGATTGTCACTGGCGTCGCCTTTGGCCTGAGCACGCCGTTCGTGGTTCTTCTCGTAGTCGCCGCAATTGGCACGATGAACCCGAGCGCCGGCGACGTCAGCCTGTTCTTGCCGCTCGAACAGGCGCTGCTCTCCAGCGCCGTCAGTGACTCCGAACGCACCGCCGTGTTCGCGGTATACAACTTGGTCGGATCCCTCGTCGGCGCGATAGGCGCATTGAGTGCGGGCGTTCCCCTATGGTTGGCGGTTCGTGCTGGTCGCACCACCGAGTTTGGCGAGCGCTCCAGCTTCGTGCTCTACGGTCTCGCCGGGTTCGTGTTGCTACTGGCATATTCACAACTCTCGCCGCGACACCGCAGCACCTCTACGAAGAGCGAGCGCGCCCTCGGCGAATCTAAACGGATCGTCTACAAACTCGCGGCGCTGTTCAGCCTCGACTCGTTCGGTGGAGGTTTCGCCACTCAAACAATTTTCGCCTTGTGGGTATATCGCCGCTTCGAAATGTCGAGTTCAACTCTCGGCGCGGTATTCTTCGCCACGGGCATGCTCTCGGCGCTCTCTTCGTTGATAGCGGTGCGGATCGCGAAACGAATCGGCCTCGTGCGCACGATGGTGTTCACGCACATCCCCGCCAGCCTGCTCTTAGTCGGCGTGGTGTTGATGCCAAATGTGTGGCTGGCGATGACGCTATTTGTCTTGCGCGGCCTGCTCTCGCAGATGGATGTGCCGGTGCGCACGAGTTACGTAATGGCAGTCGTGACGCCAGCGGAGCGGCCCGCCGCCGCGAGCATCACGAACGTTCCGCGCAGCTTGGCATCTGCGCTGCCACCGATTGCTGCGGGATGGATGCTCGATCAATCCAACTTTGCCTGGCCGCTACTCTTTTGCGCGGCTTTTAAAATCACCTACGACCTGTTGTTGTTGTGGCAATTTCGCCACGTTCGCCCGCCAGAAGAGCGCTAGCCCACGATCGGCTTTGCTGATGTTTTTCTAGCGCGACTCGGCCGTGAGCGCGCCTTTAACTACCTGGTCGCGCAACTCGCGCTTCACAAATTTGCCAGCGGCGTTGCGCGGCAGGGGCTCGTTCATGATCACAATATGACTCGGGATTTTGAATTTGGCGATCTTGCCATCTAGGAAACTCCACACCTCTGCGGCCGTAAGTTGCATGCCATCATTAGGCAAAATCGCCACGGCCACTTCTTCTCCAAGTCGTTCGTGGGGAACGCCGAATACGGCGGCCTCGTGCACGGCTGGGTGATCGTAAATGGCGCTCTCAACTTCGGCACCGTAAATGTTTTCGCCCGCCCGAAGGATCATGTCTTTGACACGGTCTTCGACGTACAAGAAACGATCCTCGTCGACGTGGCCGAGGTCGCCAGAGCGCAACCAACCTTCGACGATCGTCTCGGCGGTGGCGTCGGGGCGATTCCAGTAGCCGCGAATCAGCATCGGGCCGTAGAACCAGATCTCGCCGCTCTTGCCAGTCGGCACGGGCCGCAAGTTTTCGTCGCGAATTTCGATAATCATTGGCAGCGACGCGCGACCAGTGCTGGTGGGGTGCGAAACATACGCGGAGCCGGCGTTTCCAGGGCCGAACGCGTTGGTTTCCGTCATGCCGTAACCCAATTGGGGGTTACCGTTCTTCATCTTCTCCTCGACCTTGGCGACCAGCGAGGCCGGAGCTGGCGCGCCGCCGCCGCCGACGGCACGCAGACTAGACGTGTCGAACTTGGCAAAGTTTGGTGAATTGACGAGATCCCAACTCTGCGTCGGCACGCCAACAAAATTGGTAATCTGCTCGCGCTGAATCATCTCTAGGGCCTTCTCGGCATCCCACTTGTACATAATCGCTAGTTTCAGACCGGCGATGAAGCAGCTCATCATCACGGGCACGCAACCGGTGACGTGAAACAGCGGCACGATCAAGATGAACGATGTCGGCAGTTCTGGGCCGTCGACCGGCTTGAGAGTAACGCCAGCGAGACTGAGTATGCCATTGCGCGCGGAGAACGCCATCAACGAGCTGATGATCGCGCGATGCGTCGAGACTGCCCCCTTTGGCCTGCCGGTTGTGCCCGAGGTGTACAAAATTGTGGCGTCGTCGTCTGGCGAAATGTCGGCGCCGGGGTGCTCGTCTCCGAGAGGTAGAACCATCGCCCAGTTGTCTACACCGCTCGGCAGCGGCTTGTCTGTGCGCGCCACCAGCACCTTGATATTTTTCTTCGTGCAGCTCGCGGCGCCAATATCGAATCGTTCTTGGTCGCAGATCAGCACGATTGCGCCAGAGTCTTCAAGCGCAAAATCCATCTCGTCTTGCGTCCACCACGAGTTCATCGAAACGTTAATGGCTCCGACGGAAATAATTGCGGCGAACGAAACTACCCACTCCGGGTAGTTGCGCATCGCCACGGCGACTCGGTCGCCCTTTTTGATTCCGTAGGTGTTGATCAGCAACGACGCCAGCGCATCGATGTAATCGCTCGTCTTAGTAAATGTCCAAGTTTCGCCCTCGTAGACCAAAAAGGTTTTGTCGCCATGGGCGCGAGTGCCCGCGAAAACCTGACCGAGGTGAGCTGGGGCATTCTTGAAAATTCGCGTCTTGTTGCCGAGTACCGTGGCGTCGACCAACTCGAAGATCTGACCCGGCGCTGTGACCGCTTCGTTCGCCTCATCCCATGTCATTGCCATTGCAACTCCCCCGTGTCCAAGTTGAATTAACCGTGCATCATTCGTGCATTTTGCGCCGTTGCGTGGAGCTGAGGGGAATTGAACCCCTGGCCTGTACATTGCGAACGTACCGCTCTGCCAACTGAGCTACAGCCCCTTATTGCTCGTCAAACCCTAGCGGGC
>JBKJMC010000027.1:0-2840 GCA_046596615.1 Ilumatobacteraceae bacterium
CCCAGTCAGAGTTGTCGGTGGTGATCACGTTGGCGCCGCTGACGGGGTAGTGGAACGTGGTGTAGACGACGCCGGGCGCGACGCGCTCGGTGACGTCGGCGCGCAAAACAGTGGCGCCGACGCGACTGGCGATCGTAACTTCCTGGCCGTCTTTGATGCCGCGCTCAAGGGCGTCGCTGGGGTGAATCTCGAGAATGTCTTCTGGGTGCCAGGTCACGTTTTTCGTGCGGCGTGTTTGGGCGCCGACGTTGTACTGGCTGAGAATACGACCAGTCGTAAGCAGCAACGGAAACCTGCGATTGGTTTTTTCTTCGGTTGGCAAGTATGGCGTGGGCGTGAACCTGCCGAGCCCGCGCATGAATGTGTGCTCGTGCATGATCGGCGTGCCGAGTGGCATCGTTTCGTTGCACGGCCACTGCACGCTGCCAACCTCGTCGAGATGCGCGAACGAGACGCCCGCGAATGTCGGAGTCAGTGCGGCAACCTCGTCCATAATCTGACTCGATGTTTCGTACGTCATCGGATGGCCCATGGCGTTGGCGAGTTCGCACATGATCTGCCACTCGTGCTTGCCGGTGCGCGGAATTCCCGTTGGGCGAACTCGATTAATGCGGCGCTCTGCGTCGGTGGGGGTGCCGTCCTTCTCGAGAAACGATGTGCCAGGAAAGAACACGTGGGCGAATCGCGCCGTCTCGTTTAAAAACAGGTCTTGCACAATTACGCACTCCATCGACCGCAGCGCCGACTCGACGTGAGCGGTGTTCGGGTCTGACTGGGCGATGTCTTCGCCGTGCACGAAGAGTCCCTTGAAGTGGCCCTCGATCGCGCCGTCGAACATGTTCGGAATGCGCAGGCCAGGCTCGTTACGAATCGCCGTTCCCCACAACGACTCGAACATCGTGCGCGTCGAGTCGTCGCTGATGTGGCGGTATCCAGAGAGTTCGTGTGGGAAGGAGCCCATGTCGCATGCGCCCTGCACGTTGTTTTGCCCGCGCAATGGGTTGACACCCACTCCGTCGCGGCCGAGGTTGCCAGTGACCATCGCCAAGTTGGCCATGCCCATGACCATCGTGCTGCCCTGGCTGTGCTCGGTTACGCCGAGGCCGTAATAGATCGCTCCGTTACCCCCGGTGGCAAACAGGCGGGCCGCCGCGCGCACGTCGGTCGCCGCGACACCCGTGTGTTCTTGCATCGCCTCCGGGCTGTTTTCTGGCTTCGACACAAACTCGGCCCAGATTTTGTACTCGTTTGGCTCGCACCGCGCGGCGATAAACGCCTCGTCGGTAAGGCCCTCTGTGACGATTACGTGGGCGAGGGCATTGATGATCGCGACGTTCGTTCCTGGCTTCAGTTGCAAGAAGTGCGAGGCCTCGACGTGGGCGCTGCGCACGAGATCAATCTGGCGCGGGTCGACGACGATAAGTTTGGCTCCCTCGCGAAGGCGCTTTTTCATGCGCGAGGCGAAAACTGGGTGGGCATCTGTGGGGTTTGCCCCGATCAACAGCATCACATCCGAATATTCGACCGACTTGAAATCTTGCGTGCCGGCCGAGGTACCAAATGCGTTGCTCAAACCGAATCCAGTCGGCGAGTGGCAGACTCGCGCACATGTGTCGATGTTGTTGTTGCCGAATGCGGCACGAACCATCTTTTGCATCACGAACACTTCTTCGTTGGTGCAGCGCGACGACGAGATGCCGCCGATCGAGTCGAAACCGTGTCGGGCCTGAATGTCTTTCAGTTTCGTAGCGGCGTAGGAAATGGCCTCGTCGAACGAGACCTTCCTCCACTCATCATTGATCGACTCGCGGATCATCGGCTCGAGTTGGCGGTCGGGGTGCGTGGCATAGCCCCAGGCGAAGCGACCCTTGACGCACGAGTGACCCTCGTTGGCGCCACCGTTTTTGTACGGCGTCATGCGCACGACTTGGTCGCCCTGCATCTCGGCCTTGAAAGAGCAGCCAACCCCGCAGTAGGCGCACGTCGTGAGCACGGTGCGGCGCGGCTGTCCAAACTCGATCACCGTGTTCTCTGTCAGCGTGGCCGTCGGGCAGACTTGCACGCACGCCCCGCACGACACGCACGGCGAATCAAGAAAGTTGCCGTTAGAGCCTGCGGCAACGCGCGAGGCGAATCCGCGGCCGGCGATCGTTAGCGCGAACGTGCCCTGCACCTCTTCGCAGGCGCGTACGCACCGCGAGCAGACGATGCACTTGGAAGAATCAAAGGTGAAGTACGGGTTCGAAGTGTCTTTGGCGAGGCCGAGGTGGTTGTCGCCGTTGTAGCCGTAACGCACGTCGCGCAGGCCGACGGCGCCAGCCATGTCTTGCAGTTCGCAGTCGCCGTTGGCCGCGCAGGTCAGGCAGTCGAGGGGGTGATCGCTGATGTACAGCTCCATCACGCCGCGGCGCAAGCGCTCGAGTTTTGGCGACTGCGTTGTCACGCTCATTCCGGGGCTGCAAGGAGTCGTACACGATGCCGGTGTGCCCTTGCGGCCGTCGATCTCGACGAGGCAAAGTCGACACGATCCGAACGGGTCGAGCGTGTCGGTGGAACAGAGTTTCGGAACGTCGACGCCGGCGAGAGCGGCCGCGCGCATTACCGAGGTGCCAAGGGCTACGGAGACCGGGAGACCGTCAATGCTGACTTCGATCATCGTCTGCTCGCCGTTGCGCGACGACGGGCGCGGCGCCGGCGTGCCGTAGTCGTGATCTGGGTCGCGACCCAAATCGCGCTCTGACCTGATGTATCGATCGATGAGAGTCATGATGCTTTCTAAATATCCTGTGTCTTGGTTTTCTAGGTGTTGAAATCTTCGGTGAATAATCTGAGTGCGCTGC
>JBKJMC010000094.1:0-7139 GCA_046596615.1 Ilumatobacteraceae bacterium
AGCGCGCGATACCCCAACAGTCGCCGAAGGCAAGTCGGCGTCAGTGTCGGGCGAGAGACTGAAGGCCGACCTCGAGGACATGCTCGACGAGATCGACGGCATTTTAGAAAGCAACGCAGAAGAGTTCGTAAAGAACTATGTCCAAAAGGGCGGCCAGTAGCCCCGCGGCGAGATTATGTCGATGCCAATTTTTTCACACGAGCAAGATCCTGGCGCCAATTTTGGCGAACTCTTGAAGCGTGTCGGTTTATCGCCATTCGATGAGCGGCAGTCGCTCGGCAGCGTTCACCTGCCGCACGCCACGACCTGTGTCGCGCTGAAATTCGTTGGCGGTGTCGTTATGGCGGGCGACCGTCGTGCCACATCGGGCAATTTCATCAGCCACCGTGAGATGGAAAAGGTTGTGCAGGCCGACGAATTCAGCTGTGTCGCAATCGCTGGCGCGGCCGGACCGGCGATGGAGATGGTCAAGATTTTTCAATTGCAGATCGAACATTATGAAAAAGTAGAGGGCCAATCGCTGTCGCTAGAGGGTAAGGCCAATCAACTTTCAACCTTCGTGCGCAGCAATCTTCCCGCGGCGATGCAGGGTATGGTTGTGGTCCCAATTTTCGCGGGGTTCGATCACCTCATTGATGTCGGTCGCTTGTGGGACTATGACGCCACCGGCGGTCGCTACGAAGAAAGAGATTTCGTGGCAACGGGTTCCGGAATGTTGCATGCCTCAACTGTGCTTAGGCTCGGCTGGAAGCGAGACTTAAACGCTACCGACGCCATTGCGCTAGCGGCCCGCGCGTTGTGGGAGGCATCAGACGCCGATTCGGCAACCGGTGGGCCCGACGCTTTGCGGGGTATTTATCCGGTAGTAGTCAGCATTACTAGCGAGGGTTTTCGACGAGTCAGCGATGAGGACCTGAAGTCGATTTATGAAAAGATCGCAGAGGGGGTGCGTTCGCGATGAACATGCCGTACTACGTGGCGCCGGAACAGATGATGAAGGACCGCGCGGATTACGCGCGTAAGGGAATCGCTCGTGGAAGGGCTCTCGTTGCCCAAGAGTTCACGGATGGCATCGTGATCGTCGCCGAGAATCCATCGAACACGTTGCGCAAAATCTCCGAGATCTATGACCGCATAGCCTTCGCGGGCGTCGGCAAGTACAACGAGTTTGACCAACTGCGCGTGGCTGGCGTGCGAGCCGCAGACCTGAAGGGCTATCAATTCTCACGTAACGATGTCGACGCCCGAGGCCTGGCCAATCAATACGCGCAGATTCTCGGGCAGACATTTACGCACGAGATGAAGCCGCTCGAGGTCGAGATTCTTGTGGCCGAGGTTGGCGCGACGAATGCCGACGATCGTCTATTTCACATCTTGTACGACGGAACCGTGATCGACGATCAAAACTTCAGCGTCCTAGGCGGCGACGCCGAGAACATCCTTGGGCGCCTCAAGACCGGATACACAGAGAATGGCAGTATCGAGCAGGCAATCAAGATTGCGGTTTCGGCTCTAGCAGGAAGCGATCGCCAACTAGATGGCGAGGATCTGGAAGTAGCCGTTCTCGCACGCAACGGCAAGCGCAGGTGCTTCTCACGACTTTCCGACGATGTGGTTCGGCGACTGCTGAGCTGATGGATCGGCGAATATTCGGAATTGAAAACGAATACGGCGTCACCTGCACACTGAGAGGTCAGCGGCGCCTAAGCCCCGACGAAGTATCGCGATATTTGTTTCGCAAAGTCGTGTCCTGGGGACGCAGTTCGAATGTGTTTCTAGAGAACGGGGCAAGACTCTATCTAGACGTTGGCTCACACCCCGAATACGCGACACCAGAGTGCGACTCGATCTACGACTGCGTCGTGCACGACAAGGCCGGCGAGCGCACGCTTGAAAAATTGATGGAAGGAGCCGAGCAACGCCTGCGCGATGAGGGCATTCGCGGCACAATTTTTCTCTTCAAGAACAACACCGATTCGGCAGGCAACTCGTATGGTTGCCACGAGAATTACCTCACCAACCGATCGAACGACAACGGTGACTACGGAGATGTTCTGATCCCGTTCCTAGTAACCCGGCAGATATTCACAGGCGCCGGACATGTTTTGCAAACGGCACGCGGACCCATATTTGCGGTCTCCCAACGCGCCGAGCACATCTGGGAGGGCACGAGTTCGGCCACGACACGCAGCAGACCGATCATCAATACCCGTGACGAGCCGCACGCCGACGCCGAGAAATATCGGCGACTGCACATCATTGTCGGTGATTCGAATATGAGCGAATACACGACTTTTCTCAAGATCGGCAGCACGGCGTGCATGCTGCGCATGATGGAGGATAAGTCCTTCAGCCTGCGCGACCTGACGCTGGAAAATCCAATTCGGGCGATTCGTGACATCAGCCACGACATAACCTGCCGGCGCAAGGTGAGGTTGGCATCCGGACGCGAGCTATCGGCTCTCGATATGCAACGCGAATATCTCGATCGGGCGCTGAAGTATGCCGACACTAAGGGCTTCACCTCACTCGAGCAACGAGCCCTCGAGATGTGGGAGCACTGCGTCTCAACGATCGAAAATGATCCACTGAAACTCGCTACCGAAGTCGACTGGGTCATCAAGCACAACCTCATCGAATCGTTTAGATCTCGCCACTCTCTCGCCCTAGATGATGCCAGAGTTGCCATGCTCGACTTGCAGTATCACGACATTCGACGCGATCGGGGGATTTTCTACAGACTGCAAGAGAGGGGCCTCGTTGACAGAATCTGCGATGAGGCCGATATCGAGAACGCCCTCAGCGAGCCGCCCCAGACAACGCGCGCCAAGTTGCGAGGCGAATTCATTAAGAAGGCGAAATTGAGAAAGCGAGACTATACGGTCGACTGGGTGCACCTCAAACTCAATGACCAAGCGCAGCGAACCGTGATCTGCAAAGATCCCTTTAAATCGCGTGACGAGCGCGTGGAAAAATTGATCGCATCGCTTTAGCGAGCCTGTAAAGCCATATCAACGGATACGGTATGGAGCGTGTCGGATCAGCAAATATTTGAGTCAACCCCGAACAAAAATGTTGCATCTACCCTGCGCGACTGGGTAGTCGTCGTCATAATCGCCCTCGCCCTCGCAACCGTTATTCGAGTTTTTGTTTTACAGCAGTTTTACATCTCCGGACCGAGCATGGAGACCACACTTTTTCAAGACAACAGGGTGTTGGTTAGCAAATTGTCCTATCGGCTCTTTGATATAAATCGCGGCGACGTAGTCGTCTTCGATCGGGTAACAAAGGATGGCGGCACGGTACAGCATGATGATTTGATTAAACGTGTGATCGGATTGCCAGGCGACAAGATCGAAATAAAATCATGCGTCGTATACATTAATGATCAGTCCCTAATAGAGCCATATCTTGATGACCATGACCTCGGACAGCCGGCGCTGGAAGACCGCTGCCGCATTCCGATTATGGAGGCGCAGGTCGTGCCCCTTGGCGACGTATTCGTAATGGGCGATAATCGGCCGCAATCGTTCGATAGCCGAATGTTTGGGCCTATCGACGAGGGCCTGATAGTTGGCCGCGCTTTCGTAGTGGTGTGGCCGCTATCGAAGCTCAGATTTCTCTAGCCGTTACTTAGCCGACCTCGTTCGCGTACGTGTCCATCATGCGATCGACCCAATCGCTATAAACGGCGTCGATTCCCATCCGATAGGCGCTCTGCAAGGCCGGTTCATACTGGAGGTCCCAACTGAAAGCGGCAATGCCGAAGCGATGGAAGAGAGCCACGAGGCCGCCGTTCCAATCGGTGTTATGCATATTGCACGCATCGATTCCGCTCGCGCGGTGCGTCGCGGCGCGGCGCTCGGGTCCCTCCTTGATTCGTTCGAGTCGCGTCGAATCAACTAGCTGGGCCCCCTGCGTCCTGTCGCGCACATCGAGTAAAATCTGCAATTTGTAATGACACAACCACAATCGCTCTAGCATCGCCGAGTCGTGGTTGCGAGTAATTGCCATCACGGCGTCGAACGCCGTCACGTCCTTTATATCAAGGCTGAGCTCGTAGTCGGTGCCGCACTGGGCGAAGAGTTCGTCGATCGTCGGAATATGCGCGGGAAGCTGGGACCGGTTTAGTTCGATTATTGGTCGCGAGCGCAGCCTGACCTTGACGATGCCATCGTGATCGAGAACCGCCTGGCCGTCTTGAGTCATCCAGACATCCGACTCGAGGCCGGTTGCGCCAAGCCGCAGCGCCAGGGAGAAAGCGGCAATCGTATTTTCGGGCGCGTGAGCTTTGGCCCCGCGGTGGGCAAAGGCGATTGGCGTCGGCAATAGTGAAGGTAGACGCTGCTGCACCGTTACATATTAGGTACGGCGCTTTAGAATGAGTGGCGATGTTCAACCTGTCGGGTACTGAGATTGTTTTCTTGTTGATCATCGGGCTGGTCGTGCTCGGGCCAGAGAAATTGCCGACGGCGTTGCGTAAGGCGGGGAGGCTTTACGGCGAGTTCAAGCGCATTACATCCGGCGCCGAATCCGAGTTTCGCACCACCTTCGCCGAACCAATTCGTGAGATGCAAGCGACTGCAAACACGTACAAGTCGATCTTCAGCGATGCCGCTGGTGGCGTGACAAACACTGCCAGAGAGATTGCTAAATCGGTTGAGGGCGAGTACAACGCCGCGGCCTCGCCCAGCGGCACAGTCGACGCAAGTCAGTCCGCCGAGAGTTCATCCGATCTAAGCAAACTGGCTGCCGAGGATCTGGATTCGCCAGCCGACGAGCCGAGCAATGCGTCAGATCATCGCGACGAAGTCGTAGAGGGGATTTAGTGGCCTTCGGAAGAATTAAGAAGGCACGAGGCGGCGCCGAGAACATGTCGTTGGTGGCGCACCTTAGCGAGTTGCGAATGCGCCTAGTTCGAATTTTGCTCTCGGTCGCGCTGGGCGCCGTTGTCTTGCTCATCTTTTATGATCCGGTGTTGCAGTTTCTTACGCAGCCGTATCGCAACCTTTGCGCGCAGCGACCCGATTTCAATTGCTCTGGCGCTCTATACGCGCTTGGGCCGATTGAGGGTTTGACTCAACGGATGCGCATCGCCGGCTATGGCGGGCTAATACTTTCGATTCCGGTAATTATGTGGCAGCTGTGGCGCTTCATAGTGCCGGCGCTAAACGCAAAGGAAAAGAAGTACAGCATTCCGTTCATCATCTCAACCGTCGTTTTGTTTCTGGCAGGTTCGGCGCTTGCCTACTGGACCCTCGACAAGGCTCTCGCATTCTTGATTTCATGGTCTGGCAAGGATGTAATCGAGACCTACCAGATCTCAAAATACATCAGCCTCGTAGCGCTAATGATTCTCGCGTTCGGTGCCGGGTTTTTGTTACCGGTGTTAGTCGTTTTCTTGCAACTCGTCGGCGTTGTCACGCCGCGCACACTGATAAAGCAATGGCGCTATTCAATTTTCGGTACATTCGTGATCGCGGCGGTAATCACACCCAGCGGAGACCCGATCAGCATGTTGGCATTGGCAGTACCGATGACACTCTTGTTTATGCTGGCGATACTCATCGGCTATGTCGTAGAGCGCCGTCGAGCACGAAGCGTTGCATGACGTCAGCCAACCGTCAGGCGCTCACCGCGCATTACGGCTTCGATTTAGACGCATTTCAGGTCGCCGCGCTCGACGTTCTTGACCGCGGTGAAAGCGTTTTGGTTGCGGCTCCTACTGGTTCTGGAAAGACGGTCGTAGCCGAATACGCAGTGGCGGCCGCTCGTGCGAACGGACAACGGGCGTTTTACACGGCACCGCTAAAGGCATTATCGAATCAAAAATACAACGATTTGATCGCGCACTATGGAGCCGATGGTGTCGGTTTATTGACGGGGGACAACAGCGTCAACCCGACCGCGTCAATCGTGGTGATGACCACGGAGGTTTTACGCAACATGATCTATGCCGACTCTCATGCTCTCGACAATCTCGGAGTGGTCGTTCTCGACGAGGTTCATTTCTTGCAAGATGCGTACCGCGGTCCGGTTTGGGAAGAGGTAATTATTCATCTTGAGCCGACCGTACAGCTCGTTTGTTTGTCAGCGACGGTCTCTAACGCCGATGAGGTGGCAGAGTGGTTGACCACCGTTCGCGGACCAACGCGTGCAATCGTTGAGGAGACTCGGCCGGTTGAACTGATTAACCACATTGTTATTGGAGACAAGGCAACCGACCGGGTAGAGATGTACGACACAATCGTCGGCGACAAGGCCAATCCGGCCGTCGAGCGGCTCGAGCAAGGCGCCAGTCGCAATAATTTCGGCTCAAAGCCAAGGGCTCGCGGTGGGCGACCGCAGCAGCGCTCGCGATTATTCGCACCTTCCCGCATTGACGTAGTCGGTTTGCTCACAAGTCACGACCTGCTGCCAGCGATATTTTTCATTTTCAGCCGCAATCAGTGCAACGAGGCCGCGGCGGCCTGCCTCAAGTACGGCACCATATTTACGAGCGCCGCAGAACAGAAGGAGATCGCGGCGATGATCGACGAGCGTCTTGACCTCTTCAGTGACGACGACTTGGCGGTGCTTGATTTTTCACAGTTCGCGAACCAACTTGAGGCCGGCATCGCCACCCATCACGCCGGAATGGTGCCAACTTTTAAGGAGATCGTCGAGGCCTGTTTTGTGCGCGGGCTGGTCAAGGTCGTGTTTGCCACAGAGACGCTCGCCGTCGGCATCAACATGCCCGCACGCGCCGTAGTGATCGACAAGATGACCAAATTTACTGGCGAGAGTCATCAGACACTCAAACCGTCGGAGTACACGCAGCTCACCGGCCGCGCCGGGCGACGAGGACTCGACAGGGTGGGTCACGCCTTAGTGTTGTGGAACCCCTTCGTCTCCTTCGAAACGGTCGCAACCCTGGCTCTCAGCAGGTCTTTCAAATTGACTTCGGCATTCAGACCCACCTACAACATGGCGGCGAACCTCATTCAGACCACATCTCAAGTGGAGGCCCGCCACCTCCTCAACTTGTCGTTTGCGCAGTTTCAGGCCAACCGTGAAGTAGTCGAGGTGCAATCGCGAATTTCGCGTCGAACTAGAGAGCGTGATCGCCTACGTCAGCAATCCGTCAGCGAGTACGGGGA
>JBKJMC010000190.1:0-3962 GCA_046596615.1 Ilumatobacteraceae bacterium
GTGGCGTCCTGGACGTTGACCTCCCACAACGCAGTGCGGGCTGCACTGCGAGTCGGACGCGATCGATGCGTGGTTAACCAAGCCAGCAATTCGATCGACTTTGATTTTTCGAATCGGATCACTGCGCCGTCTCGTGCTGTGACCTCGACTGGTCCCAACACCCGTGTGAGTATCTGCCAATCGGCTGGAGGTGCAGTCGAATCAACCGTCCCTTTAACGACCGCAGGTCGCGAGACCTCTGACACAAGACGATTGATTGCGGCGCATTCCTGGACGGTTAGTCCAAACATCGAGATCAACTGGCGAATTGACGACACCGCCCATCCCTGTGGCGATTGCACAATTACCGCGGTACGGTCAAAATCGACGGCGTCAACGTCACAAGTCGCAATGACGCTGCAACCAAGAGCGCATAATTCATCGACCACGTGACGTTCCAACGGATCCGCAGAGCACACGACAACCGAATCACCATACTGGTGGAGCCGAACCGCTTCGCACAGCTGTTGCGAATTGTCGACGACGATCGTCTGGAAACACACAAGAGCCGCCGACTTAAAACCGAGGGCGAGAACCTTTGTCGTTGAACCGAGAGACTCGAGGGCTATCGAGTTAGCAAGATGCGCGAGCACCACTTGCGTGTATTGACGATCACCCTGGATAAAGAATGTCTGGCCTGCACCAAGTGACAACATGACTACTTCGCCATTGGAAACGCCAATCGGCACGCAAAAATTTGGGGTTCGCCAAACCCTATTGTCGCGACTTCCAATTAGAGTACGCGGAGTCGAAGACGGCCGCCATGCGGCTAGAACCGGACTGGGTTCGCTAAGCAAAATATGCCTCATCGCGCCACGGATGCCGTCGACATGGTCACCGTTCGCCGCCAATTGCAGCTCGGTTAGCGTCGTCTTGGCTATCATCGAAAGCGGTTCAACATGCGCGTGCGGCTCGGCGCGACGCTCGATGCCTTCGCGGCGGCGCTGAACAAGTTGCAGCACGGCGGCGACGGCGACCGCCGACGCGGGTAATGCCAGAGGGAGCACCGTCACCGGATTTGCCTGCTGGACTTCATCATCCAAGAATTCAGTGGTTGGCCTTGAATCGCTCGCGGTCGATGCCCTGTTGGCGATCAACATTGACCATAATGCGGCCACGCAAACAGTTACGAGTTGGCGCAATCTGCCAGAGCGCAGAAGTAACTGTTTGCCAGAGCGCAACTGCCACAAAGCATGCGCGAATGAAAACATCGCAAAACCCCACGTTAACCAAATCGCGATTGCCGCAAAGTGCAATCCAAACTGTTCGAAGTTCTGCGACGACAGTGTTCTGATCGCGTTCTGCACAGACGCAGAGAGCGAAAACCCCGAGATAGTCAAGATGATCGGAAGACCGACCGCAAACCCGAACCAACCCAAAACCGCGACGACGCGTTTCACGAGCCATCCACCGGGATGGCAGTGCGTTGCGCGGTGACAATTTTGGCGGTGACGCCAAACAGCGACAGCAGTGTCATGCGCACTAACCGCGTGACACGCACGGTAACTTCATTTTCGTCGAAGCTCGCCTCTCCGGAAACATCGTGCTTGGTTAAATACCTGGTGATTGCATCGGACGCCCGAGCTCTATCAATCTTCGGATCTCCGCTGCGAAACGAGGTGATCTCTTGTGCCCCGGCACGAGCCGCGTTTTCGGCGTCGTCACCTAATTCGACCTTGGCTGCGACTAGCCGCCCGCCGTCCAAGACGAGGCCGGCACAGGCGATGAAAGTCATCGAGATGACGACAACGAACGCCGTTATTGATCCACGCTCGGCTTTGCCGAGACCACGGTTAACGCTGCAATGCCGCACTAATTGACCCGCCAACGATCGATTACTTCCGTCGAGTTTGCCTTGACGAAGCGTTCGCTCAAGCCCAATAGGTCTAGCCCGTCACGATTTACCACGCATTCGACGGAAACGGTGACGCTATGCGGCGTCTGGGAGTCATCAAACGACACTGCGACTTTTGCTCTGATGCAGCCGATGCCGTTATTTGCGAGATCTCCAAATGCGACACTTTCTGCCACCTGTTGCATCGCAGCGGGACTGACCATCGAAGCCGCGCGGGCGGCTTGGTCCGCCGCGTGATGGACCTGAATCTGCGACTCGCCAGCGCGACCCGCGATCACCACGAACAGCGCCAGCATCATTAATACTGGCGTCAACAGCACCAATTCGACGGTTGCGCTGCCGCGCTCGGTCTTCACCGTTGGTCCTCCGGAATAAATCGTTCGCGCGGTTCGATCACGGTCCGCTTCACGCTGAAATTGAAAAATGGAGCCACCTGTGGCACTCGCAAATTCACCGTTACCGAGACCTGCTCGCCGCTGATCACCGCTATTGGCTCGCTGATCAATTGGGCCGAAAGTTCAGCTGTCGACCTTACGGTGGCGTCGAGGGCGGCAAGTTCGCCACCCTGAATTGAAGCACCGGCCGCGGCACCGCGCGCAGCGCTGGCGGTCGCGACATTGGCCGTGTGCATATACACGGCGCCCTGCACGGCCATGAGAACGAGAGACAAAAGGATCGGGACCGCAAGCACAACTTGGGCGGTGGTTTCGCCCAACTCATGATTGCTATCTACCGCTCCCCGGAGAAATGGTCTCGTTCTCATGGCGTTTTGGTGCAGTGATCAGCCCAGATCGAGTGAATTTGCTTTGTCGCGAACGCGCGTTGTGATCGTTGCTCCGACGACGATGGCCAAAGCGATAAGGGCCGCCGCCATTACCACTGTCGTCGCGCTGACCTCGCCTCGCTCGACATCATTTTCTGCGGATGCGGTGAACCGAATCCAGTAGTACTGCCAGGACTGCCTTAGCGCTGTCATATTGGTTTCCTTTTCTGTTGTTATTTGATGTTGCTACTTGGTGTCTATGTGTAACTATTTTCTTGTTTTGTGCTACAAATTTCCGACGATCATCGTCATCGCCGGGTAACCGATCAACGCAATAAACGAGATAAACAGGATCACCATCGGCACGCCCATGCGTTCGGTGGCCGACTGGGCCTGGGCCTCAATATCGCCCATCTGGCGGTGACGCAGCGAGTCTGCTTTGGCAGCAAGCGACGTTCGGATTCGCGCGCCGTGTTCGCCCGCCAATTGCACACTGCCAGCGACCTCGATGACTTCTGGCAAGTTGAAGCGGTGGCCGAGCAACGACAATTCGTTCCACGGCGACCGCCGGCCGCTGCGGGCGCGTACCAGAGCGTGACGCACCTCATCGAAGGCCCAACCGTCGCCAGCGTCGGCTGCGGCGACGAGCGCGGTCTCGGTACCGGCGCCGCCAGCGAGCAGGACATTCGTTAGATCGAGATAGCTCGAAAAAGCGTGCAGAAAATTTCGCCGACGCGCTGTCGCGGATGCGCGCAACATTTGATCGGGCATAATGAATCCGGCGATTGCGGCCATGGCGCTGATAACCATTACAGGGGTGACGGGCACAGCGACACCGACCTTGGCACCAAGCGCGAGCAAAATGACAACGATCCCGAATCCAAACAAACCGCTGAGCAGTTTGCGTACCACCATGTCGGCGGCGATCCGATTCATGATTGCCAGGTCTGCCTTGTGCCTTTCGCCGGTTCGCCTGTTCATCCACGTCTGGCTCCGCCGCGTACCATGCGTCACGCCGTGAACAATCGGGCGCAAGCGCTGTGGGAAGATCGCAACCCACAACCCGAGCCCGATCACGACCCCACACATCATCAACGCGATCACCGCACAACCGCAATTCTGCGACGAATGAAACGTTCTGGCGCATCGATCTGCGACATGCTTTGCATCATGAACAGGGCGACACCGAAACCACCCAAGATCGCGCCGAGAATTAATTGGCCGCCGAGACTTGAGTACGGCTCAAGATAGGCGCGATTAAAGACAAAGAGCCCGATCACAAACACTGAGACCACTGACGTGATG
>JBKJMC010000098.1:0-3264 GCA_046596615.1 Ilumatobacteraceae bacterium
GTTGCTGACATTGCCGGCGATCATCAATCTGCGCGACAATACTGCGGCGCGCTTATCGATTGCCGGTGTGGCTTTGGCGATCTTGATCGTGGCAATCTCGTTCTCGCGTCGTAAGACCGAGAGCATGGTCGCCGCGTAATATTCAACATGTTGGCACTGTTCAATATTGAGCAGTGGCTCGGTTCGGGTGGCTTAGCGCTCCTGGCCGGCATTGTCTTTGCCGAGTCGGGACTGCTCATTGGATTCTTCCTGCCCGGCGACTCGCTGCTGTTCATCGCGGGGTTTTTGTCTTCTAATGCTGGAGGCAATGTGTTGCCTCCCCTGCCGCTTGTAGCTGGGGTCACTGTGATCGCCGCAATCGCCGGAGACCAGGTCGGCTACTTGTTCGGCAAAAAAATCGGCCCCTCGCTTTTCGATCGGCCCAAGTCGCGCCTGTTCAATCCTCAACATGTAGTGCGCGCGCACTCGTTCTTCGAGAAGTACGGCGCCAAGACTATTGTGCTCGCCCGGTTCGTGCCCGTCGTGCGCACATTTGCTCCGATAGTTGCGGGCATTGGCACAATGAAGTACCGCACGTTTGTGATCTACAACATCGCGGGCGGCCTGCTGTGGGGCGTCGGCATAACCTGCCTCGGTTACTTCCTAGGTGAGATCGATGCAGTCAAGAACAACATCGAGATCGCAATTTTAGTGATCGTGTTCATATCGCTATTGCCGATGGCGATTGAGGTAATTCGCCATCGCCGCAGTTCCGCCAAAGCCACAAATCGCTAGGTTTTGGTTATGGATATCAAGTATCTCAGCGACGAGTGGATTAACGCAGTCGCCGTCGAGGTCGCCGATAACGCATTGGTGCAAGAGCTCGGCGCGACGCACGAGTTTGGTCTTACTCAAGTCGTCACCGCTACCCCATTCGGCGATGTCACCTACCACTTGCAGGTCGGTGATGGCGCGGTCAAGTTCAGCGCTGGCGCGGCGAGCCCGGAGCACGTGCGCTTCACGCAGAGTTACGAAACCGCGGTCGCCGTGGCGACGGCCCAACTAAACGCTCAAGAGGCCTTCATCAACGGACACATTCGGTTCAGTGGAGATCACCAACGGTTGATTGACGGCCAGGATGTGTTCGTGCGGCTAGACGAGGTGTTTACTTCAGTTCGCCTGCGAACTGAATATCAATAGAGTTCGGAATCGAACTGAATGTCAATAGTTACGTGTAGTACGGGTTGGCGCCAGCGGCGTGATCGGTTAGATCGCGCACCTTTGTAATCGCCGGTATCTGCTCGCTGATCGTGGTCTGTACTCCGTCGAGCATTGTCTGGCGGCTCATCGAGCAACCGTGGCAACCGCCGCCCATCGTGAAGTACGCAGTTCCCTCAGTGTCATGACCGGCAAACGTTACGAACCCGCCGTGGGCTGCTAGTGCCGGGTTGACTTCGGTCGAGACGATCGCCTCGATCTGAGCCGAGAGTTCGTCGCCTCGCACAAGGCCCTCGACGTTCTGCGCCTGCGGCTTATTGGGGTTACGGATCAGCAATCCCTGCGCGTCGGAGTGATCGATGACCGCATCTTGCAGAGCGTCTTTGTCCTTTGCAGGAACGATGATCTTGAGGCCGTCGATCGTGCGCACCTCGTCGCTGAAGGCGGCCTTTGTGACGATGTCAAAAGACAGATCATAGCGAAAATCTTCGCCGGGCTCCGACAAAATCTCGACGCGCAAGCCGAGGCGATCGGTTTCCGGCTCGGCATCGCGCAACTCGAGCAACTTGACATGTGCCGTTGGCGTGATCGTGATGATCGTGTTGGTCTTGTCAGTATCCGCGGTCATTGCTGCAAATGGGCTCACGCATGAATTCTACCCGAGGCAATAGATTTCGCTCCCCACTGTGGCATTCTTTACACGTGAACAAAGGAAGCCAACGAGCCATCTATGCCGCTTTCGGGGCCAATTTAGGGATCACCGTTGCTAAGTTAATCGGCGCCATAATCACAGGCTCGGCTGGTCTGCTTGCCGAGACGCTGCACTCTTTTGCCGACACCGGCAACCAGGCACTGCTGTTGTTCGGCGGCGCTCGCTCGCAGCGATTGGCAACCAGAAAGCACCAATTCGGGTACGGCGCCGAGCGTTACTTTTGGTCGTTCGTCGTGGCACTTGTGCTGTTCAGTCTCGGCGGCCTTTTTGCATTGTTCGAGGGCATACAAAAACTGATCAATCCCCACGAGACGAGCCACTTCGCCTTGGCGTTAGCAATTTTAGTAGCGGCGATCGTGCTCGAAACGTATTCGCTGCGCACTGCGATCAAGGAGGCGCGAAAATTGAAGTCGCCGTCCATTAGTTGGTGGAGATACATCAAAGACGCGAAGGAACCAGAGCTACCCGTCGTCTTGCTTGAAGATGTCGGCGCCGAGATTGGTCTGACTTTTGCACTACTGGGCGTCTTGCTCGCGCACCTAACTGGCGAGCCGCGCTGGGACGCGGCTGGATCGCTAGCCATCGGGGTTTTGTTGATCGCGATTGCTTTCATACTTGCGATCGAGATGAAGAGCCTGCTGATCGGCGAGTCCGCGGCGGTCGAGGTCGAGGACAAAATTACCGCGGCACTCATGGGTTCGCCCGAAGTAAGAAGCATCATCCACATGAAAACTATGCACCTCGGGCCAGAAGAAATTCTGTTAGCGGTGAAGATCGAATTCAACAATGCGCTCAGCGTCTCGCAGTTGGCGAAGGCGATTGACGAGGCCGAATTGCGTGCCCGCGCCGCCACTTTGGTAACGCTAAGGATTTTCATCGAACCCGACATCTCGCGCGCCGCCACTTAAGGTAGCCTGACGGTGTACGCACGGGGAGTCCGCTGGTTCGGCGGTCTGAGAGGGTGGCCGCCGCCGCCGACCCGCTGACCTGATCTGGGTAATTCCAGCGAAGGGAGCGAAAGTGGATAACGAACCGGGCACGACCACCACCGAGTTAACGGCCGTAATTGTGATCGGCGGGTTACCGCCGTTGCCAAGCGTCGTGGCCGCACTACCCCGCCACGATCTCGTGATCGCCGCAGACTCGGGTCTGAGCGGTGCGCGCGCCTTAGGTCTAAAAGTTGACGCCGTGATCGGCGACATGGATTCTGTCGACCCGACGATCCTGAATGCGGCACAAAATTCGGGAACAGCGATTGAGCGCTCGCCGCGTGATAAGGACGCCACCGACACTGAGTTGGCATTGTTGTACGCAATCGCCAAACGGGCAACCAAAATAATCGTCGTCACCGGGGG
>JBKJMC010000209.1:0-2697 GCA_046596615.1 Ilumatobacteraceae bacterium
CCCATAGATTTAGAGGCTCCGCTAGTCGACAACTACATAGGATGTCATGGTCCGGCAACAACAACTAGGAGTCGTCATGAATTTAGAGATCAAAGAGGCAAAAGAAAACGACTCCACAATGTGGGCCAAGGTCATGGTCGGCCTGATGCTTGTGGCGATGAGTATGAGCATTGTTGTGCTCGGCGCCGTTGGCATCGTTTCAATTGCAAGTAATGATTCATCGTCGGGCCCGAGCGTCGCGACGCCGACGGCAGCCGCGATTGAGGTGCAGGTGCAACTCAGCGAATTCGCGATTTCGATGGTTCCGGCAATTGTGCCGCCGGGAAATGTCACGTTTAGGGTTCACAACGCCGGAATGATGGCCCACAATTTCGCGCTTCCCGATCAAAACCAGCGCACGGCCTCAATAAACGCGGGTGAAAGCGCGATTCTCGTAGTCGACATGCCGAAGGAGGGCAGCTTCAAAGTGCTGTGCGAGGTGGCGGGTCACGAAGCGTCGGGGATGGTTTCGGAAATTATGGTTAAGGCGGGTGCTACGACGGATGCTTCGACTGGTCCTGCCGAAGAAACCGCCATGAGTTGGCAGGAGATGGATGCCGCGATGTTGGCCGTCGCCAAATTGTTTCCCGCTAAAACATCGGGTACAGGAAACAGCATCCTCGCGCCAATCATGAGCGCAGACGGTTACAAAGAGTTTCGCCTGACGGCGAAGATTGTCGATTGGGAGGTGGAGCCAGGCAAGTTCGTCAAGGGTTGGACATACAACGGGGAAATCCCAGGCCCGATCATGTACGCAAATGTTGGCGACAAGGTGCGAATTGTTTTGAAAAATGATTTGCCAGAATCGACCTCGCTGCACATGCACGGGATTCGGGTGCCAAACGCGATGGACGGGGTAGACCCGTATACGCAGGACCCGATCAAGCCAGGCGAGACCTTTAACTATGAATTCACCGCTCTCGAGACCGCGATCGGCATGTACCACTCGCATCACAACGCTCAAGTTCAGATCCCCAATGGGCTTTCCGGCGCATTGATTATTGGCGACTGGAAGGAAATGGCGATGAAGGCGGCCGCTGGTCGCACTGGCGACGCCGACGGCAAAGCAGAGCAAGAAGTTGTGATGGCGCTGAATGACGCGGGCACGATCGGGTTATCGCTAAACGGGAAGTCGTTTCCCGCCACCGCCCCGTACACGCTGAAGGTTGGCGAGACGATGATCGTCCACTACTTCAACGAAGGCCTGATGGCGCACCCGATGCACCTGCATCAACCTTCGGGTCTAGTCGTGGCGCGCGACGGCATGGTGCTTGATTCTCCGTACTTCGCCGACACGATTAGCGTCGGTCCCGGCGAGCGTTGGACGGTCGTTTACACGGCCAAAGACGCGGGCGTATGGGCATGGCACTGTCACATTTTGACCCACGCCGAGACTTCTACTGGGATGCGCTACATGGTTACGGCGCTCATCGTTTCGTAGGCGTAGTCTCTGATGCCATGGCATCTGAACTTTGGCGCAAATCGGCTTTAGAACTCGCTAGCGATATTCGCGAGCGTAAAGTCTCGAGTCGCGAGGTGGTAGAGGCGCACCTTCAGCGCATCGCCGAGGTCAATCCGCAGATCAACGCCATAGTGCGCGTGCTTTTCGACGAGGCGATGGCTGGCGCTACGGCTGCCGATGCCGCGATTGCGCGCGGAGATGTGCTCGGCGCGCTTCACGGCGTACCGATAACCGTTAAGGAAAACATCGACATGAAGGGCTTGCCGACGACGCAGGGTGTGCCGGCACTGGCCGAGGCTGTGCCCGACATCGACGCGCCGATAGTCGAGAAGATGCGCATCGCAGGCGCTATCCCCATCGGCCGGACAAACATGCCTGACCTTGGTCTGCGCATTCACACGGATTCAACTCTTTACGGCCGCACCAAAAATCCGTGGGGACTTGAGCGCACCGCGGGCGGGTCGAGCGGCGGCGAGGCGGCGGCGCTGGCGACGGGCATGAGCCCGCTCGGACTCGGCAACGACATTGGTGGCTCGCTGCGCAATCCCGCACACTGTTGCGGCATCGCCTCGATTAAGCCGACGACGGGCGTAATTGCGGACGCGCAGAAGTTTCCGGCTGAAGACATTGGTTTGAGCGCTCAGCTGATGAACACTCAGGGAGTGATGGCGCGCCGGGTCGCCGATGTTCGTGCGGGGTTAAAGGCTGTAATGGGCGCGCACCCGCGCGACCCAATCAGCGTGCCCGCGCGATTAATCGACTTGACACTCGGGCAGAAGTTGCGCGTGGCGGTTATGGCCGAGCCACCCGGTGGGACGACCAACAGAGAGATTGCCGCGGTGGTGCGATGTGCCGGCGAGGCATTGGAAAATGCCGGTCACAGCGTGACCGAGACGAACCCGCCGGACTTTGAGTTGGCGTGCGAGGTTTGGGCGACGCAAATCAACGGCGAGTCGATATTGCAGTGGCCGCTGCTCGAGGCGGTCGTCGGCGAGGGAGGTATGAAGTTCTTATCGCTGTGTCGCGAGATTTTGCCCGAACCCGACATGGCGATGTGGGCAAACGCGCAGCTGCAGCGCAACGGTCTCGGCCGCCGCTGGGGATTATGGTTCGAAAATTTCGACGTGTTGCTGTGCCCGGTTTGGACACAGCCGCCGTTCCTGTTTGATGCCGACATCAAAGACAAGGCCGGCGCG
>JBKJMC010000089.1:0-3881 GCA_046596615.1 Ilumatobacteraceae bacterium
CGCACGCGCAGGCGAGTCCATTTGGCTCGACGATCACATGGCCGATGTGGCCGGCATTGCCCAATCTCCCGCTCAGCAAATTGCCGTCACAAATCACCCCGCCGCCGACTCCAGTCGAGACCACCATCCCAATCACGTTGTTCACGCCAACCGCCGCGCCTCGCCAGTGTTCACCTAAAACGAGCGCCTGAGCGTCGTTGTATATATAGGTATCGCAGTGGATGATTTTTCGTAGATGCTGGCGCAAATTAAAACCCCGCCACTCGCCAATGTGCAAAGTCGAAACCGAGTCCCCATTCGCGGACATCGGCCCACCTGTGCCCACTCCGCAGGCCAGAATTTTTAAATCGTTAGCGGAGAGTTGCGCCTCGATCAAACCGCCCAACGCGTCCCAGACGCCCGTCTCTGGTGTCGGCGCTTGAGACCGCGAGACAAGTTCACCATTTGCCGTCACAATCCCGACGGCAAGTTTCGTGCCGCCTACATCTACGGCAAGGTACGCCCCAGAATTAACGGGTGAATTTTTCGCGAATATTTTGCGCATTTAGACGCGATGATTTGATTGTCGCCGCGATGTCTTGCATGCCGGCCTTACCGATCGCACGCAGCTGTCGCTCGATCACCAGCACGCAGGCGAGCATGCCCAAGAAACCGACAAACGCCAGCATGAAGTGAACCTGCAACAACCCAATCGTTGCGACAAGCGAAACAACCGCCCCGAAAATCGCCCAGCGCACCTTTCGCGCAGAGTGCCGATAAAGGCCCGAGGGCGAAACCGCCTGAGCGAAACGCTCGTCGGTACCGAGGCTCTCTTCAATCTGGCGAAGAATTCGTTGTTCGTCTTCTGAAAGTGGCACTGTGTCTCCTTGTGTCCAATTCTCGCATGATTCGCCCGAAATCACACTGCCGTCAACTAGTTTCTTTGTCACCTATATTTATTGTTAACCTTGGTTTTCTTTATCGACCTTGGCGACTAGGTCCCCAAGGCGAGGCCCCGGGCTCGCGCTCGGTGTGGAGCGTACGAGCGGGGCGAATCGCACCCGTCCCGAACTTCTCCCGAATCTCGTCGATCGCGGTGGTGGCATCGCGCCACACCGCATCCAAGTCACTGGCCTGGGTGCTGAGAGCTCCATCGTCGAACAGGCTCGGCTGACTTAGGGGCTCGGCAAAGTTGCGAGCGGAGATGCCTACCAGACGCACCCCCGCCGAGAACTCGATCTCGTCAAGCACCGGCTCTATGAGGCGCAGCATCGCCTGCGAGCTCGATAACGGCGTATCGCTCGTACGCGATCGCGTAATTGAGGTGAAGTTGGCGAACTTAATTTTTATCGTGCAGGTTCGCGGCGAAAGTTTGTCGGCTCGGCAGCGCCGCGCCACCGCGTCGGTTAGGCGCACCAGGTGACCGTAGATTTCGTCGCCCGTATAGATGTCTTCACTGAAAGTCTCTTCGTGTGAGATCGACTTGGCTTCGCTACTGGGTATCACCGCTCGCTCGTCGCGGCCGTTGGATAGCTCGTGAAGATGAAATCCGTTGACGTCACCGATGATCGTCTGCAAAGTGCGCAAATCGAACGCAGCCAAGTCGCCCACCGTGTCAATTCCCAGCAGTTGCAATTTCTCAAACGTCGCCGGACCCACTCCCCACATCGACCGCACTGGAAGGGAACGCAAGAACGCAATCTCTTCTCCGGGCGAAACTTCGAAGACCCCGAGACCAGGCTCGACTCCGTCGGGCGTGGCCTTTGGTTTGGCCGCCTTCGACGCCAGCTTGGCAATGAATTTGCTCGGTGCGACTCCGACGCAGCACGCTAGAGAAGTTTCGTCTTGCACTCGCTCGCGAATCATGTGGGCGATCTGCACGCCACCTCCAAAGAGTCGCGCTGCCCCGCCGACATCGAGAAAAGCTTCGTCTAACGATATGCCCTCGACGAATGGGGTGAAGTCGGCGAAAATTGCGAACACCTCACTGCTCACCTGCGAATACAACTCTTGATCACCCGGTAAGAAAATTGCCTGTGGACACAACCTACGCGCTTGATATGACGACATTGCCGAGAACACCCCGAACCGGCGAGCCTCGTACGAAGCCGCGGCTACCACCCCCCGCGCGCCGTCGCCGCCGACCACCACGGGAAGCCCCCGCAACTCGGGGCGCCGCCGCAATTCGACGGCCACGTAGAACATGTCCATGTCAACATGCAGGATGGTTCGTGCGCTCACCGCCAGAACGCTACCCATCTCCGCGATAGTGGCGTCTACGATGGGCGCGTGCCGTCACCCCAGTCATTACCGCAGAGTCAAGTAGCAGACAAGAAACTCTCCGCGTTGCCGTCCCCCGCAGCTCGTGCCATAGCCTTTGTCGGCATAGTCGTCGCCCGCCTGGCCGGCGCGCTAATCGGTTCGTCGATGGTTGATCTGCAATGCAGCGGGTCGTGCGGCACGCCAATCGGCATCGGCATCCTCATAGGCGCACTTGTCGGCGCGGGTGGCATGAGCGTCGTCAGCGTTCTCGGCCTGCGCGCTATCGGCGAGTGGCGCGAACTGCAAGATCGCGAATCCCACGAGTTGTGACTAGCGGCGAGCAAAGACATCTTGCCGAACTTTTAGGCGTAGCGACCAAACTCGCCACCCAGGCCGGCACCATGGCACTCGCGGGTCGACGGGCGGGCCTCACCAACGTGCAAACAAAATCCACCGCCACCGACATGGTCACCGAGTTCGACCGCGCGTCCGAACTGATGATTGTCGAGGGACTCACCAAGATGCGCCCTCACGACGCCATAGTGGGCGAAGAAGGCACGTCGCGCACCGGTACCACGGGCATCACGTGGCACATCGACCCGATCGACGGCACCTCCAATTTTTTGTATGCGCTCCCCAACTGGGCGGTATCGATTGGTGCCACCGACGAGTCGCTAGCTAGGCCTGGCTCCCCGCACACGAGCATCGTCGGCGCCGTGTTCATCGCCGCCCAAAACGAAATGTTCACGGCAACACTCGGCGGCGGCGCCCACCTTAATGGCGCCGAGATTCACTGCAACGAGACGTCGCTGCTCGCACAGGCCCTTGTGGCCACGGGTTTTAGCTACGCGGCAGAACAACGCACGATGCAAGCCACCCGCGTAGCCAAGATGATCCACAAGATTCGCGACATTCGCCGGTTCGGCGCCGCATCGATCGACCTTTGCTATGTAGCCTGCGGCCGCTTCGACGCGTACTTCGAGGAGAACCTGTGCTCGTGGGATGTTGTCGCGGGTCAGCTAATCGCCACAGAAGCAGGTTGCACGACCGGCAATTACTCTGGTGGCGTTATTACCCCGGCGCAAACACTCGCCTCGGCCCCGGCAATTTTCGGCCAACTTGGCGCCCTAATCACATCTAGCAGCACCCCGATTCGGCAATAATTACAAAGTGGGCACGCGAGTCTTAACCGTTGAGGACGACGAACGCATTCGCGCCTCGGTGCGCCTCGCCCTCGAAGACGAAGGATGGATCGTCGACGAAGCAGCGACAGGCGAAGAGGCGCTCGAAATATTCAGGCGCGTGCAGTCAGACGTCGTGCTAATTGACATCATGCTTCCGGGCATCGACGGCTTCGAACTTTGCCGCAACATTCGTCGAATTAGCGACGTGCCAGTGGTCATGGTCACCGCCCGAGTTGACACCCATGATGTGGTCGCCGGGCTCGAGGCCGGCGCCGACGACTACCTCACCAAACCGTTCGCGCCCAAAGATCTCTCCGCGCGCATTCGAGCACTATTGCGCCGCGTGCGCCCGTCTGCACCCGGGCACTCGCGGTTGGTGTTCGGCAACCTTGAGATCATCCCCGACGAGGGCAAGGTGCTTCTCGACAAACAAGAACTGCAACTGACGAAGACCGA
>JBKJMC010000091.1:0-3173 GCA_046596615.1 Ilumatobacteraceae bacterium
GTCATCGACACCGCTACGAATTTAATTCGGGCTATCGCCAGCGCTTCGAGGCCGAAGGTTTTATCTGCAGTGGCATTTCGCCGGACAAACGTTTGGTTGAGTTCATCGAACTGAATAATCACCCGTTTTGGGTTGGCACTCAGGCGCATCCAGAGTTCAAAAGTCGGCCAGATCGTCCGCATCCGTTGTTTCGCGAGTTGATCGGTGCCGCGCTTAAGCGCCGATCAGAGATCGCCGTTTCTGGCGCCGCTGATGCGGTTACGCAAAGATCTGCCGTCAGCAAATAATTTTCGTCGGGCCCAGCGCCATGTCATTCACGAGTGGTCGTCGTGGAGATTGGTTCGCGGGCATTTCGTCGCTCCTGATGGCGACGAGTTCGTGCGTACCTATATCGAGTCGCCGGGTGCCGCCTGCATCGTCGCCTTAGACGCAGACTCGCGCGGCGCACTCGAGGTCGTGATGGTACGCCAATATCGGCCGTCGCTCGACGCCTGGTCGCTTGAGATACCGGCGGGGATGTGCGATGTCGAAGGCGAGGACCCGCTGCTCACGGCGCAGCGCGAACTTCGTGAGGAGGCAGGCCTCGTCGCCGCGAGGTGGGACTCTCTCGGGCAGATCGTGCAGGCCCCTGGGGTCAGCAACGGCACGGTGCAGATTTTCTTGGCGCGAGATCTAAGCGTCGTCGAGGTCGATCGGCACGGTCCGGAAGAGCAAGTAATGACGATCGAACGGTATGCGATAGACAAAGCTCAGGCGATGATCGATCTAGGCGAGATCGATAACGGGGTGGCCGTAATCGGCATTATGCGCGGCCTTCGCTTCGTTGGTGCGCATCCGTGACCTATCGTTAGTTCGTGAGTCGAGTCGCGCGAAAATGAATTCTTTGGCCCCCACCGAGCGGTTTTTTACCTGGATGCGTGTAGAGCAAGGGAGGTCGCCGCTGACGCTAGAAGCGTATGGGCGAGACCTGCGCCACTACGAGGCATTCCTGCTTCAACATTCAAGCGACGTTTTGACCGCGACTAGCGCAGCTGTCGAGCAGTATGTCGCCTTGCTACGAGCGAGCGGTAGTGCCCCCAAATCTGTGGCGCGCCAATTTGCCGCGGTGCGAATGTTGCATCGTTACCTCGCCGACGAGCGGATACGACCAGATAACCCGACCCTTAGCGTCGACGGCGTCAGGGTCCCCGCGGGCTTACCAAAGGCGCTTTCCGAGGAGCAAGTAGGGGCGCTCTTAGCGGCGGTGACGGGTGCCGATTCATTCGCTTTGCGCGATCGGGCGGTGCTCGAGTTTTTATATGCCACCGGCGCGCGAGTATCTGAAGTATGCGGTCTTTCAATCAGCGACATTGATATGGACGCATCGCTGGTCAGGTTGTTTGGTAAAGGTTCCAAAGAACGCATTGTGCCCTTCGGTAGGATCGCCCACGAGGCGTTGACCGAGTGGTTTGGCAATTCGGGCCGCGAGATGTTGGCACCTCGGCAATGGGCTCGGCGCGACCACTCCGACGCCGTATTTCTTGGCTCACGAGGCACGCGACTCTCGCGCCAGGCGGTATGGGGGATCGTGCGAAAATACGCCGCCGACGCCGGCATTAAGGAGCATCTCTCGCCGCACGTATTGCGCCACTCGTGCGCAACGCACATGCTCGTGCACGGCGCCGATTTGCGAATTGTGCAGGAGCTATTAGGACACGCGTCGGTGAGTACCACTCAGGTGTA
This sequence comes from Ilumatobacteraceae bacterium, assembly GCA_046596615.1. Classification (GTDB taxonomy): domain Bacteria; phylum Actinomycetota; class Acidimicrobiia; order Acidimicrobiales; family Ilumatobacteraceae; genus UBA3006. The sequence goes on from JBKJMC010000091.1 coordinate 1,723, forward strand.
CACGCGAGTCGACAACGAGGTGTTGTGGGAAATGTATCGCGAGTCGCACCCGCGCGCCAGAGCGACCAAGGCCTGAGGTGTTACACCTAATTAGGCGCTTTTTTGGGTCTCTTGCTCCGCGTGAGACTTCAGCAGTTGATCGAGACTGGGTTGTTTCGATCTTGTCGCTCAAAGAGATGAAGTTGTGGTCTGGGCAGATGCTCGTTGACCGGGCACACTCGGTGCAGATCGCCAGGCGTTTCGTTGTGCTGATGCCAGATGCCACGCGCGACGAAATCGCCGCTGCGCTCTCGCACGACATCGGCAAGTCAATTGCTCGGCTCGGTGTCTTTGCGCGAGTAGTGGCGACGATCTTGCCGGCTCGAGTAGCGCGAAAGAACCACCGATTCGACGCCTATCGAGGTCATGAGAAAATCGGCGCCGAGATGTTGCGCGCGATTGGTTCGAGCGAGGTAACGGTGGCGCTCGTTGAAGGCACCGCAACCACGAATGCCGCGAAGGCGCTTTTGCTCGCGGACCGGGTCTAGCCACTCGGTTTTAGTCGACTAGATCTAGCCCCGGGGCAATAGACCAATTGCCGCGTGGGCGCGCGCCAGGGTTGCGGCGGCGACTTCGCCGGCTCGCTGCGCGCCGATTGCCAGCAGTCGTTGTAGTTCGCCGCGGTCGCTCATCAATTCTTTGTACTTGCTCTGAATCGGTTGCAACATCGCTGCGACTGCAGAGCCCGCGTCTTTCTTTAATGCGCCGTACTGCGTGTAATTCTCGGCAACTTGTAGCGCCGATTTGTGTGTCGCGGCGCCGAGGATCTCGAGCAGGTTGGCAATGCCTGGTTTACTCTCGCGGTCGTAGCGAACATCGTTGTCGCTATCGGTCATGGCGCGCTTGAACTTCTTCTCGATCACGTTGGGTTCGTCTAATAGGTAAACAATTCCAGAATCGTTGTCACCAGACTTCGACATTTTGCTGGTCGGCTCCTGCAAATCCATGACTCGGGCGCCGGCCCTTGGCGTGACGGCCTTGGGGATCACGAAGGTGTCACCGAAGCGATGGTTGAAGCGCATCGCGATATCGCGGGTGATCTCGATGTGCTGGCGCTGGTCGTCGCCGACCGGCACCTCCTGGGCGTCGTACAACAAAATGTCCGCGGCCATCAGTGCGGGGTAAGTGAACAAACCCGCGGCTACGAACTCGGCCTCGCGCCGTGCCGACTTGTCCTTGAATTGGGTCATCCTGCTGAGCTCGCCGACGCTTACCGTGCATTCCATTATCCACCCGAGTTGACTGTGCTCGGGCAGGTGGCTCTGCACGAAGATCGTCGCCAAATTGGGGTCGAGACCCACCGCGAACAGCATCGCGGCGAGCTCGAGGGTTTGCTTGCCGATTATGCCAGGCTTGTCGGTGATCGTTAGCGCATGCAGGTCGACAATGCCGTGAAAGACGTCCCCCTCGTG
>JBKJMC010000232.1:0-9616 GCA_046596615.1 Ilumatobacteraceae bacterium
CCATTGCAAAAGGCTAACACCGTAGATTTCCTGAATGAACCAGGCGCGGTCTTTGGCTAGTTAGTCGTGATGGCAATTGCCGAATCGGGCGACCCCGTTCAAAACTGAAGTAAAAGAACAGCCTCCATAATCATGATCCACGTAGGGGACTGTATTAATTCCATTCAAATTTGGGGGTAGCGTTACCCGCAGCCGACAAGGCTGCATAATTCAGCGTCTTCTTTTTGTGGAGAACCTCATGACGGATAGTGATGAGCATGTGTACACGTTCGAGATTGCGCTCACCTCGCCCAAGGAGCGGTCTGACGCCATTCACTCTCAGCTCGAGAGAGTCTGGATAGAAGCGCCTCACGTAAATTCCGCAGACCGTCTCAGTTTCGAGACAGCCCTAATCGACCTCGTTTCTAATGTCTTCAAGCATGGGGATTTTGATGTCGCCTCTTCGTGCACAATCATTCTTAATACCTATCCAGATCGGATCGAATGCAGTGTGACCGATTCGGGTTCGCCCAGAAACCTTCAGATGGAAGGACATTCGACACCCGATGAGATTGCCGAATCCGGGCGAGAAATTTTGTTGATTCAAGCTCTTGTTGACGAACTCGATTACAGACGAGAACGAGACTTGAATTGTTGGCATATGGTTAAAAAGACGGCACGCCCGGAGTTTTCGCTCGACACCGAGCCGCGAGTTTCGCCTCCCCGGCCAATTAATGAAGCGGTACGGCAACAAGCGCTCGAGAATTTGAAAGTATTGGATACCGCGCCTGAAGATCGCCTCGACATAATCACACGCATGGCCCAAAAATCGTTTGGTGTCGAAACATGCGCGATATCCCTTATTGATAATGACAGGCAGTGGTTCAAATCTCGGGTTGGCTTAGACGCTGAGGAGACATTGAGGAGCATTGCATTTTGCGACCACACCATCCGCCAATACAACGTCATGGTTGTTCCGGACGCACAAGTGGATCCTCGGTTTCAAAATAACCCTTTGGTGACAGGTGATCCACACATTCGCTTTTATGCCGGCTATCCGATTGAGGTAGAAAATGGACAACCAATTGGTTCGTTCTGCATTTTCGACTCTAAACCTCGCACTCTCACCGATTCGGATAAGAAGCTTCTTCGAGACCTAGCTCTGATTGCTCGGAATGAACTGAATTGGGCCGTGTATAGCGCTAGTTCCTCAGAAAATCTGGAAGAAGCAGGAGAACCCGTTTGATGACCGGCTCCATTTATACGAGTGTTTTGGGTGCTAGAACTGCTAGTGGCCGTGGGGGTAAGGTATTTAGATGAGCAGAGAACAACGCCCCCGTCGTCAGCCGCCAGCAACGTCATCGAGCATGAACTCAACGTTGTCGATCATCGTCGCCGTTGCGGCATTGCTACTGGGCTTTTTTATCCTGCGAGACATCCGCTCAGGAGGTTCAACTTCGGCTGGTGGAGGTTCAGACCAGGGGGTCGACGAGTCGACTATTCCAGATGTCGTTATCCCAGTTGAAACGACCGCGGCACCAATCGTCCCGACGGCTTTCAAAGTGCAAATCGCCAATGCCTCAAAAGTTGCCGGCAGCGCTGGGCAACTTACGGTTGAGTTGCAGGGTCGCGGCTTCATCGTGCAACCAGCGATGAACTCGAGCGAGATCACGCCGAAGCAGACCACTACGGTTGTCTACTTCTTGGCTGGCAGCGAAGCCGCGGCGTCGGCGATTGCGGCCGAATTGGGCGGGGTCGCGACGGCGCCGATGCCAACGCCAATTCCGACCGAAACTGGCAAGCTTGGCGAAGCCAGTGTGCTTGTGCTGCTCGGCACCGATGTAGCTGGCAAACCATTGTCGTCGCCGATCCCGACTGCGCCGCCGGCAGTTGTTGTAACTACAGTTCCATAACAGTTTCTAGATCGCAACTATTATGTATCGTCCCGTAACTGTTTCGATCGCGATTATGCAAGATGACGTGCTTGTCGGTGACTCCGAACCGCTCACGGCGCAAGTAATTGGTGCGCGCTAGCTGGCACTCTCAAATTCGTACAGCGGGACAGCGCCGCTTTTGGCAACCCACAGACCGGCGCCGGCATGCACGAAGTGCTTTAAAAGCCGCGTGCGGTACCAGTCGCCGCTACGCGAATAGATGTCAAGGTCGGTTGAGTGCTTGTCGACAACATGTTTTAGGTCCGCCGTCGTCGGCACCTCTAAGTACATGACTGCCTTAGACACCGCCGCCAGGTTGTCGATTGCCGCCGCGGCCTGTTGGTTGGGCAAGTATTGTAAAACGCTCTGGCAGACCACGAGGTCGAACGATCGCGCCGGCTTCCAGGCGCTTATGTCTCGCAGCTCGTGACCGTATTTCTTGCAGGCGTGTTCGCTGACGTCAATCGAGCGCACCTTGACTTTGGGATGATTGCTGGCGTACCAGTCGCGCCAGTAGCCAATGCCCGCCCCGACGTCGAACACCGATCGAATACTCACGTCCCACCAGGCGCACATACTGTGCACCGCGGTGGCCAGGGTCTCAATTTTCTTGCGGCTGTGCACGGGGGTGCTGGAGTAGAAGCGCTTGAAATATGATTCGTCAAAAGTGCTTCGTGGCATACATGTTGTGTAGCAGGTGCGGGGCTTGCCGTTACGATTGACCATAAGCAAGGCAAAACATCACTCACCGACGACGAAATTAGGGAACAAATGTCTATTTACGAAAACACGATTGGCCAATTGACTGGCACCGGCAATGCTCTTGATGCGGTCAGGGGCAAGGTAACCCTCATCGTCAACGTGGCATCGAAGTGTGGCCTCACTCCGCAATACGAGGCAATGCAAAAGGTTCACACTGATTTAGCCGACCGCGGGTTCAGCGTGTTGGGCGTGCCGTGCAATCAGTTCTTGGAGCAGGAACCCGGCACCGCAGACGAGATTGCCTCGTTTTGCTCGATCAATTACGGCGTATCCTTTCCGATTTCAGAAAAGGTCGACGTCAACGGCGACGCCCGCCATTCGCTGTACGCCGACCTGAGCAAGGTCACTGACGCCGAAGGTTATTCTGGCGATATCCGCTGGAACTTCGAAAAGTTCGTCATCGGTCGCGACGGCAACGTCGTCGCCCGCTTTCACCCCAAGGTCGCCCCTGACGCCCCAGAGGTTCTTGCTGCAATCGAGGCGGCTCTTTAGATGCAGGTGACTGTCGCCGCGCTGCAGATGTCGATGGGAAACGACACTGCCGCGAACATTGCGACAGCCGAGCGGCTAGTGCGCGCCGCCGCGGCCAAAGGCGCACAAATTATTCTGATCCCGGAATTATTTGAGAGCCAGTACTTCTGTAAGGACCAGCGCATCGAGGACCACGCTCGCGCGCTGCCGATCGCCGGCCACCCGACAATCGCGCACTTTCAGAAAGTCGCTGCCGAGCTCAATGTTGTGTTGCCTATCAGCGTGTTCGAGCGCGCAAACAATGCGTTGTTCAACACCGTTGCCATCGTCGATGCCGACGGCGCAATGCTCGGCATATATCGCAAGAGCCACATTCCCGACGGCCCTGGTTACACCGAGAAGTATTATTTCAGCCCCGGCGACACAGGGTTTCGCGTCTGGCAGACCAGGCACGCCAAGATCGGCGTCGGCATCTGCTGGGATCAATGGTTTCCCGAGGCGGCGCGAAGCATGGTCTTGCAAGGAGCAGAGATTTTGTTCTACCCAACAGCGATCGGCAGCGAGCCGCCGAACCCACAGTGGGATTCGAGCAAGCACTGGCAGCGGGTGATGCAGGGTCACGCGGGTGCCAACATTACGCCGCTCGTCGCCGCCAACCGCACGGGGTTAGAAGTCGGCGTCGACAACGACATCACCTTCTACGGCTGCTCATTCATCGCCGACGGCACCGGCGCGATTGTGGCCGAGGCCGACCGCACCGAAGAGACTGTGTTGGTCGCGAGTTTTGATCTCGCCGAACTGAAGGCGTTGCGCACATCGTGGGGCGTGTTTCGCGATCGCCGCCCAGAGTTATACACAGCGCTGACGACGATGGACGGCACGACGAAGTGAAGATGTTGCCAGAGTTTGCGCCGCACGAGCGCACCGTAATCTGCTGGCCATCGCGCGGAGATCTATACGGCTCATACCTGGCCGAGGCCGAGCGAGCGCACGCTGCGCTGGCGTGCACCATCTCGGCGTTCGAGCCCGTGACGATGATCGCCAATGTCGCAAATGTCGAGCGCGCCCAAGAACTGTGCGGCGACGGAGTCGAAGTTGTTGGTTTGCCGATTGACGATTCTTGGTTTCGTGACAGCGGGCCGATCTATGTAAACGATGATGCCGGCAAGCGCGTGGCGGGCAACTGGGTATTTAACGGCTGGGGCAACAAGTTCAACCCGCACGACAATGACATCGCTATCGCCACGAAGTGGGCGCAATTAGCTGGACACCCGGTTCGTGACATCGACATGGTACTCGAGGGTGGGTCGATCAACGTCGACGGCACGGGCTTTCTCGTTACGACCGAGCAATGTTTACTGCACCGGAATCGCAACCCGCATATGTCTCGCGAGCAGATCGCCCAACGGCTGCGCGACGAGTTTGGTGTCCGCGACGTGATTTGGTTGCCCTACGGACTTTCGCTCGACGACGATACAGATGGCCACGTCGACAATGTTGCCGCCTTTGTTGCCCCCCGCACGGTCGTGTTGCAACGCTGCGACGACGAAAGCGAAGACGATTATTTGCGGCTCGCTAAAAACCGCGAAGTGATCGAAGGGTTCGATGTCGATATTTGCGAGGTGCCGATCCTGCCCTTTGTCGAGTTTGGCGGCGAACGAATTCAGGTGCCGTACTTGAACTTTTATTTCGTCAACGGTGGTGTGATCGTGCCAACGTGCGGGCACGAGGCCGACACCGACATGCTGGCGCTACTCGGCGAGTTCATCCCAGATCGAGAGATCGTCGGCCTAGACATCGGCGCAATTTTAGGTTACGGCGGTGGCGGGATTCACTGCATCACGCAGCAAATACCTGCCTAGTCAATTGGCGAGCGCCTTTATATCGCGGTCTAGACGGGTGCGTCCATGCTGCGCAACGGCAAGACTCGTTGCGGCAGGTGGTCCCACATGTCTGCAAGCAAGTCGTCGCGCATCGCGCGTACCGACGCGTCGCCCCAGCGGTTGACGTGTTGCAGCGGGTCGTGGGTGAGATCGTAGAGTTCGCCTTCGCCCGCTTCGTTCATCGTGCCCTTCAACGCCGCCGTGCACACCCAGTTATCGCGACAGATCGTGCGCAGGTGCACGATCTTGCCAAACAAGACGCTGTCCCACTCTGTGAGCACGCGCTCGTGGCCGAGCTTCTTGGCATCGGTGTTATCGATCGGTAGCCGCGGCGCCTCAACATATTGCGGCTGGTCGAGCCCGGCGATGTGGGCGAATGTTGCGGCGAGCGAGACCAAACCGACAGGCGCGGCAATTCGAGCAGGCGCAACTTGTGCGCTCGGTGCGGGGCGCCAGATTAACGGCAGGCGCATCAGCGAATCGACGTGGTATGGACCTTTGAACAACAACCCGAAATCGCCCTGAAATTCGCCGTGGTCGGTGGTGTACAAAACGTCGAGATCATTGCCCCAGCCGCGACCCTGCACGGAACTCAGCACGCGCGCGATGGCCTCGTCGATGAGTTCGTTCTCGACGTGCGTGACGGCGTTGACCTCGCGCACTTGGTCTCTCGTCAGCGTGGCCGGAACCCAACGCGCGGGTGCCTCGTAGTTAGAGACGAATGTTCCGTCGTACCAACCGCGCCAATGGCGCAACTTTTCGTCGAGCACTGCCTCGCGAACGGATTTGTCGTCAATGTAGCCAGCAGGAAGATCGAGGTCCTGCCAGCGGACACGATGAAGTTCTGACGCCGGTGGATCCCACGGGTGATGAGGGTCGGGAAAACTCATCCAACAAAACCAGTCTGATTCGGTTGGCAGCGACTCGAGCCATGCAATAGTTTGATCAGCCACCCAATCGGTGTGATACCACTCGCGATTAATCGGATTGGCGTGCACTTGGGGTGCACCAGTGTCGCCACCGCCGGCGGCATTGACTTGCAACTCGTTGTCGAGCACGCGATAGAAACCGCCGACCGCCTCGGGGTGATGTTTGCGTACCCACTGCGAATAATGCAACGGACCGACGGCGCCGTGCGTAGCGAGCTCCATGTGATCGAAGCCGCGGTGCGGGTCTTTCGTAATTGGTTCGACCTCGGTAAACGCGGCGTGCGCGCCCAGCCGATTTTCGGTGAAGCGCATGAACGGGTCGAGCAGCGGCTCGAAGTGGGCCTTGCCGATCAGCGCGGTTTTGTAGCCAGCGACGCGCAGGTCGGCGGCAATGCTCGGCGCGTTCGCCGGCAGCGGAACGCCGTTCATCCACACGCCGTGCGTACTGACATGTTGACCGGTGAGCATTGTGCTGCGCGATGGCATGCAAACAACATTCTGCGGATGTGCGCGATCGTAGGTGATGCCACCGCTGCTGAGCGCGTCGATCGTTGGCGTGCGCGCGATGGTGCCGCCATTGCAACCGAGAGCGTCGTATCGCTGCTGGTCGGTGGTGATAAATAGAATCTTGCGGCCCATCAGTCTCGTACCGTTTCGTCCAGTTACTTGCCGTCGAACATATCTTTGAGTTTTTGCAGGCCCACTCCAGCGGCGCCCGCAATCGGGAGCGCCAGCACCTCCGGGTCCATGTCGGTGCTGTACACAACCAGGCATCCGCCACGCTCGTCATCGATGACATCGACGGTGCCAGTGTGAAACGTGATTAGTGGGTTGTTGACGATCTTGTATTGAAATCGACGCAGGTCGTGATCGAGGGTGATGATGTCTTCCTCGAAAGTGATCCCGCCGTCGAGAACTATCCAGCGTTTTTTACCCTCGACGCGCGTGCTGACAATCGGGAACCACTCGTGCAATTGCTCAGGTGCGCCTACGAAGTCCCACACCGTTTGTGCGTCGCAGTTGATGAAGATGTGTCGTCGCACCGAACCCATCGTTACAAACTAGTTGTTGTTCGCGAGCGCCGAAAGTTCGGCAGGGCTGGTTGAAGGCCATTAATTTATCTGCCAGTCGATGGCCTCAGAGCCCGACGCGATCAGGGCCGCGTTTATAGCCGAGAACGGGCGCGAGCCGAAAAAGCCGCGATATGCAGACAGCGGCGATGGATGAGCAGACTCGATGACGGTGTGCTGCCGCCCCTTGATGAGTTTGCGCTTATCGCGCGCCGAATTGCCCCACAACACAAACACGACCGGGCGTTGGGCATCGCCAAGCGCCGCGATGATCGAGTCGGTGAACGTTTCCCAGCCGTGCCCCGAATGCGAGCCGGCGCAACCGGCGCGCACTGTCCATGTGCTGTTGAGCAACAGCACGCCCTGCTGCGCCCAGTGTTCGAGGCAACCGTGAGCCGGCGCCTCGATGCCGATGTCATCGGTGAGTTCTCTAAAGATATTGGCCAGAGATGGCGGGATTTTTACTCCGCGGCGCACAGAGAACGCCAGTCCGTGGGCCTGTCCTGGCCCGTGATATGGGTCTTGCCCGAGAATTACGACACGGGTTTGCGTCAGGGGCGTAATTTTCAAGGAAAGGAGAACATCGGCGGCGTCGGGATAAACGGTCGCCGTCTCGCGTTCGCGTTGCACAAATCTTTGCAGATCTTCCCAGTACGGCTTTTGCATCTCGTCGCTAACGATGTTGTCTAAATCGGCGCGCATCGCTATCCGCCAAAAGCGCGATACATACGCTCGGCCGGCCCGCGTCCCGCGTACTTGCGCCATGTGGCGCTGAGGGGGATCGCTGCCGCGTAGAACACGAGCGCCAGTACGACCGCGGTATCGAGGCCGGTGGCGCCGACCCAACGTAACTTATGGACGATGATGTTGAAAAAGAATATGTGGGCGATATAGATCGTCAGCGACATTTGCCCGGCGCGCGAGAGTAGTTGCATTGGCGCCGTAGCGCCAACTGCGCCGACGAGTAGCGACAGCGCGCCAAACGCGAACAGCGCGGTCGCCAAGGTGCCAATTGAATATGCCAGGCCGCGGTCGTAAGGGTCAGTCGAGAGCAAATTGGCGATCATTCGCTCGTGCGGTCCCGAGACAGGCGAAGGGCTAAGCAAATGGCTGGCTATATAAGTCGAGGCGATGATTGATGCCGACCACAGCATCAGCCTGGCACGAAACTGGGCGAACTTTTGCATGTGCCTTCCCAAGACGATGCCGACCGCGAAGAACAACAGCCATGGAAATAGTGGGTGCGTATACGAGACTAATAAACGGGTCAGCAAGCTGCGAGGCGAATCAATTTTTGGCGGCGATAACCACGAAGTGAAGTTGAGGTCGAACACCTGGTCAGTGCGCCACAAGGCAATTGTGGCTGCCGCGACGGCCGCGGCAACACCAACGCTTAGCACGCGCCGTGTCGGGGCGGCAAAAATGCTTGCCGCGACGATGAAGTAGGCCCCGTAATAGAACAGGATCGTCCCCGGCCACACCCATTCGAGAAAGTACCCGACGAGCAAAAGTAACGCCCCGCGGCGCAACAGGCGCAGGCGATCGGCTCGCAGCAGGATTTTATTGTTGGCTTCTCTACTAGATCGCGTCATCAGCGAAACCCCGATGCCGGCAACCAACACGAACAAAGCCGCGAACCTCGTAGTCAGCACGCCGGTGCTGGGGTTGCAGAGGCGCTGCCAGATAGACGGCGACAGCGGTGTCCACGCCTCGAAGTTGTTGAGATACGTGTGATAGTTGAGAACGACGACGCCGATCATCGCGACCGCACGGGCCACGTCGAGAGTTTCGTCGCGCGAATTTGTGGCGATGACGGTGCTGTCCTCGTCCACGTCCAGTGGATTGTGTCGGCCACAACTCGGGTTAGAGGTTGCTGCACGTCGACGAGGTCGCCGGGTTGCGGGCATGTTTCGCCTGCTGGCACAAACAGCATGCTGGTGTGCATGTGCGAAGGCTCAAGCAACTGCAGCCGCTGGCGCTGAAAGTGAAATGGGCTGAGGTCATCGCCGACCGTATGCACGCCGTGTGCGCTGCCGGCACCGACCATCACAATCGTGCCGTCTGTTGAGGTTTTTGTAGCGTGATAACCAGCGGTTGTACCAGCCTTGACCGCGCGCGCATCTAAGACGTCGGTGTGCAGTTGCATCATCGACTTGTCGCCGAGCCACAGAGCAGTGCCGACGCGGGCGACGATGTGATGCTGCTTGAAATCCGAGCGAAGTTGCTGCACCGACGCTGCGTCTAGATGACTGACATAAATCGGGAAACTCGTATCTATTTGCGCTAGCCACTGCGAAATGTCGTCCCGGTGTTGCGCGGGAGTGCCGTCGAGCGGCGGGTGCACCGACCAGCCAACTTGGGTACAGTCGGCGTCGCTCACAGCGGCGAGCAGATCTGGCAACTCGGCACTCGTCGCGCCATAACGCAACATCCGTGATTGCAGTTTGATAATCACTGTTGGTTCGCGTCATCATGTCGCACCTTTGCGCCCTGCTGGATGGGGTGGACCAGTGATTATCAAACTGCAATCACGGATGTTGCGTTATGGCGCGACGAGTGCCGAGTTGCCAGATCTGCTCGCCGCTGTG
>JBKJMC010000083.1:0-3221 GCA_046596615.1 Ilumatobacteraceae bacterium
TGCATCGCTCATCTCGCCGCAGACCCAGGCTTGACGGCGGCATTTCTTAAGGGCGAAGATATACATACGACGACGGCCGCCAGCGTGTTTAACGTTGCGCCGCGAGACGTCAGCTCGCACCAACGCAGCCAGGCCAAGATGATCTCGTACGGTCTCGCCTATGGGATGGAGGCATACGGGCTGGCCCAGCGTCTGGCGATTGGCGTCGACGAAGCGGCCGTGATCCTTAACGCATACTTTGTCGCCTTCCCGAATGTTAAGAAGTACATGGACGATACGGTCGCGCAGGCGCGACAGCGCGGTTATACCGAGACGATATTCCATCGGCGCCGACCGATCCCAGAGTTGTCAAGCCCGATCTATCGAATTCGCCAGGTTGGCGAGCGACAGGCGATGAACTCCGGAATCCAGGGCCTCGCCGCCGACATTTTCAAGATCGCTCTGGTGCGGGTCGACGATCAGTTGGCCGCCGCCGGCCTCCAGAGCAGGGTGATCCTGCAGGTGCACGATGAGATCGTCGTTGAGGCCCCGTTCAGCGAGCAACAGGCCGTCGAGATAATCGTGTTAGAAGCGATGAAAACGGCTGCGGTGCTTTCGGTTCCACTCGAGGTCAATTCGGCATGGGGCGATTCCTGGGCGGCCGCCAAGTCGTAGGCAGACGCCAAGACATGGAACCGGTGCTATCGTGGCAACCCTGTTCTACCGCCGGTAAAACTGCCGGATCATGGCAACATGATTCGGTGCCCGTCTCTCCTATCCACCGAAAGAATCACCGTGTCCGACATAACTTTACTTGCCTCCCCTCCGATGGGAACCTTCGACGCAGACGGCAACTACACCCCTCGCCAGGTCACCGAGCGTGACATTTCAACATCGTTCGCAGACGCGATCAACGAAACACTCGTAGAACTCAAAGAGCGCCAGCTCGTAACCGGCACTGTCGTACGCATCACTCGCGATGAGGTTCTGGTCGAGATTGGATACAAGACAGAGGGCGTAATCCTCTCGCGTGAACTTTCGATCCGCAACGACATCGATCCGAACGAGATTGTCAAACTCGGCGAGAAGATCGAAACCCTCGTGCTCACGCTCGAAGATAAAGAGGGTCGCCTGCTGCTCTCGAAAAAGCGCGCCCAGTACGAGCGCGCTTGGGGCGACATTGAAAAGGTCAAAGAGGCCGACGGCACAGTTGAGGGTCTTGTCATAGAAGTTGTCAAGGGCGGTCTCATTGTCGACATCGGGCTTCGCGGCTTCTTGCCGGCGTCGCTCGTCGAGTTGCGTCGCGTGCGCGATTTGCAACCGTATATCGGCCAGCGCATCACAGCAAAAATTCTCGAGCTCGATCGCGCACGCAATAACGTTGTGCTCTCGCGCCGTACACTGCTCGAGCAAAATCAGCGCGGTGCCCGCGACGAGTTCTTGACCAATCTTAAGATCGGCGAGATTCGCAAGGGTCGCGTGTCTTCGGTTGTCGCCTTCGGCGCGTTCGTCGATCTCGGTGGCATGGACGGACTCATTCACGTTTCAGAGTTGTCGTGGAAGCATGTCGAAAACCCAACTGAGGTCGTCGCGATCGGCGACGAGATCACGGTCAAGGTTCTTGAAATTGACATGGAGCGCGAGCGCATCAGCCTCTCGTTGAAGGCCACACAACAAGACCCTTGGCAGGAGTTTGCGGGCAGCCATCAGGTCGGCCAACTCGTTTACGGTCGCGTCACCAAGCTCGTGCCGTTTGGTGGTTTCGTTCAAGTCGGCGACGGCATCGAAGGTCTCGTGCACATCTCCGAGATGTCGACGCACCACGTCGAGGCGCCAGAGCAAGTTGTCACGCCGGGCGAAGAATTGTGGGTCAAGATCATCGATCTCGACCTGGCCCGTCGACGCATCAGCCTCTCGATCAAGCAAGCCGCCGAGGGCGGCGAACTTGCCGAAGAGTATCGCGGTCAGTTCCAGGTAGACGATCAGGGCAACTGGGTTGGCGGAGACGATTCGACTCGCGAGGCGGCGTGCTCTGAATCCTTTGACGGCGCGACGGCCGCCACTCCAGCCGCAGATCCAGCCGCAGATCCTGTCGCGACGCCGGTAGTGGTACCTGTCGCCGAAGAGCCAACCCAAGACGCTCCGCAGGCGTAACTTCGGGCACCTGCCTGACATGATTCTGGTCGGACTTACCGGCGGCATCGGCTCGGGTAAGTCAACCGTTTCGGCGATGCTCGCCGCCAAGGGCGCCTTGGTTATCGACGGCGACGCAATCGCCCGCGAGTTGCAACAACCCGGTACAGCTGTTCTTGCTGCGATCGTCGCGCGATTCGGCGGCGAAGTGATCGACGCCGACGGACGACTTATTCGCGCCGCGCTTGCCGCGATTGTGTTCCCGCAACCGCAAGAGTTGGCGGCGCTGAATGCGATCGTGCACCCGGCGCTGGCGGTCGAGATTCGCCGCCGCATCGATGCCGAAATGGGCGGCGATCGGGTTGTAGTTCTAGACATGCCTCTGTTGTCGGAGAACCCGCGCACTGGCTTATGCGGAGTCGTCGTCGTCGACGTCGATCCGGAGATCGCAATTGAGAGGCTCATCAACTTGCGCCAGATGAACAGAGATGACATTGACGCCCGCATGGCGAGGCAATCGTCTCGCGAGCAGCGCCTCGCGATAGCGGACACAGTTATCGACAACTCCGGTGATCTACGCAAGTTGGCAATTGCGGTAGATCGGGCCTGGGAGTGGATGCAGGGCCTGCCTCGGGCCCAGCCGGGTGCCGGAGATCTGGTCGAGTAGTGGAGACCACGAGCGAGCATCGTTTTGAGGTCGTCTCCGACTACAAGCCCGCCGGCGATCAGCCCCAGGCCATCGAGCGCCTGGCGGTTGGTATCGAGCGAGGCGATCGGTTCCAGACGCTGTTGGGCATTACCGGCTCGGGCAAGTCGGCGACGATCGCCTGGACCATCGAAAAGGTGCAACGACCGACCCTGATCTTGGCGCCGAACAAGAGTCTCGCCGCGCAATTGGCTCAAGAGATGAAGGAGTTCTTCCCCAACAATCGCGTCGAGTACTTCGTCAGCTACTACGACTACTACCAACCTGAGGCGTACATCGCGTCCAGCGACACGTTCATCGAGAAAGACAGCTCGGTCAACGACGAAATCGATCGGCTGCGTCACTCCACCACTGCCGCCCTGCTCACCAGGCGCGACACCATCGTGGTGGCGTCGGTGTCGTG
>JBKJMC010000169.1:0-4971 GCA_046596615.1 Ilumatobacteraceae bacterium
GTCGCCAGGTTGGCGATGTCCTGCGGTTCGCCGAGTCGCCCTAGAGGTATAGATGCGGCCAGGCGCTCGCCGAAACTGTCGACCAACATCTGCGCAAAGTCTGTCTTGACGAGTCCGGGAGCGATGCCAACGACGCGCGTCGGCCCGAGTTCGCCAGCGAGCTGCCGCGTGAGGTGAATTAGGGCGGCCTTCGTCAGGTTGTAAACGCCGAGGTTCCCCTCTGCGCGCAAACCCCCGACGGACGCAATGTTTAAAATTACACCGGGCTTGGCTTTCATGCTCGCTTCCCACACCGCCTGCGTCCAAAACAAAGGGCCGCGAAGATTGACCTGAAATGTTTTGTCGTAACGGGCCGGGTCGACACCGAGCGTCGGTCCGGCATACGGGTTGGTAGCCGCATTGTTGACGAAAATATCAATTGCTCCAAACCGCTCGATGGTCGCGGACACGCACGCCGCCGCCGCGTCGAGGTCGCCCGTATTGGCCGCAAAGATATCGGTATCGCCACCCATTTCGCTTGCGGCCACACGCAACGCGCCTTCCTTTCTCGACGTCAACATCACCTTGGCGCCGGCATTGACGTAAGACTCCGCAATCGCTCTACCGATTCCGCGCGAGGCCCCAGTTACCAGCGCAACCTTGCCCCTTAACGAAATCTCCATTCGCGCAACGCTAGTCCAGCGTGCTCACTCTCACGGTCTGGATCCGTCGACCGTCCATCTCTTCCGTGCTGAAACGCCAGCCCTCGTACTCGACGGAGTCGCCGACAACGGGCACGCGCCCGAGTCTCCCGAAGATCAAGCCCCCGATCGTGTCAAAGTCGTCGTCCGGAATCTTCGTTTTCAGAATGTCGTTAAGTTTGGAGAGAGCGGTCCCTCCAACGATCAGGTAGTCGCCGTTGGCAACGAGAACGACCGAGGTGTCTTCGTCGTCGTGCTCGTCGACAATCTCGCCGACCAACTCTTCTAGGCAATCTTCGAGCGTCACGAGACCCGTCATCGTCGCGTACTCGTCGGCAACCATCGCCAAGTGGATCTTTGCCGACTGCATGTCGCGCATCAGGTCGGCGACTAATTTGTTCTCGGGCACAATCTGCACGCCGCGGAGCAAGCCTGAGACTTTCTCTGCACCGCGACCGGCGCGCTCGGCGCTCACTAAGTCCTTCACATAAACGACGCCGATCACATCTTCATGGTCGTCAACCGTGCGAAACACTGGAAAGCGGCTGAATCCCTCGGCAACCGCAATGTTCAATGCCTCCGTTACCGTTATGTAGTCGTCGATCGACACCACGTCCGGCCTGGGGACCATGATTTCCTTGACTTCTGTGTCGCCGAACGAAATTACCGACTCGATCAACTCGCGCTCTTCGCTTTCGATCACGCTGTCTTGCGCAGCAGCCTCGATCACGCCGAGAAATTCTTGCTCGGCGATGAAGGGTCCCTGCGCCAATCCCTCGCCCTTGACAATCACGTTGGTGAGCTTGATCAGCAGATTCGACGCCTTGCGCAGCGGCCAAAAACGAACCAGGGCCAGCAGCGGTCTCGCTGTCATCGTCGCAGCCTTCACGGGGTACAACAATGCGTAAGTTTTAGGCACGGCCTCGGCCATCACGAAAAAAATAACGACATTGGCGAAGACGCCGATCGCGATACCTGCCGGCCCAAACAGCCGTCCTGCAATGACACCAGTGAGCGTGGCCTGAATAGTCTGACCGATGTTGATGCATAGCAGCACCGGGTTGATCCAGCGAGTCGGCTCACCTGCTAGGTGAACCAATGCCCTGCCCGCCTTTGCGCCCTTTTCGGCGAGAGCGGCGGCCCGCGGCTTGGTCATGCGCGAGAGTGCCATCTCGGCTAGCGACAAATACGTCAGGGCGCACAGCAGCATGAAAATAACCACCATCATCCAAAAGTCGACCACGGTGGGTTGATTGGCAATCAAATCTCTTCTCCTGAATCATCTGCTTGGTGATCTTGGCGAAAATCTGCGGGTGCGGATCCGCGCCAATGATGTGTTTCGAGTAACGCTAATTCACGCCGGCGCATCTTCGTGGTCGCCTCCGCGGAGTCGTGGTCGAATCCCAATATATGGAGCATGCCGTGCACCACGAGCAGAGCAACTTCGTCATCGATCGTTCCGGCGTGGGTTGCGCATTGGGACAAGGCGACTCTCGGGCAAATAACCACATCGCCAAGCAGAAGCGGCAACTCGGCAACATCTGGCGCGTCGCGGTCAGGGCTCCTCGTCAGTGCGCCGGGCCCCGGAGTTTGTGTTGCGTCGATAGCGTCGATCGGAAACGCGAGCACATCCGTCGGCTTATCTTGCCCCATGTATTGCTGATTCAATTCTCGAATCGATTGCTCGTCCACGAAAACTATCGTCATCTCGGCCGCGCCACGAACGCCCTCCGCCGCGAGAACCGCTAGCGCCAACGTCTGCCAACGGGCAAGGTCAATTGATACATCGCTCTGTTCATCGGCACAGAAAATCTCTGGCTCACCGTCGCCACCGATCTTGCGCGACTTCGATAAACCCGGTCTGCTCTCAGCCAAAGCGTCGGGCCACCGGTGCGGGGTTGTTTTCGTACGCGGCGACGATGTCGGCCACGATCCGATGGCGCACTACATCGGACGCGTTTAGGTGCACGAACTCGAGATCCTTAACTCCTGCCAGGATCGCTTCAAGGCCGCTAAGACCGCTGCGCCCATCGGGCACATCGACTTGAGTCGTGTCTCCGGTAACTACGATGCGCGAACCAAATCCAATTCGCGTCAGAAACATCTTCATCTGCTCCGGCGTCGTGTTTTGGGCCTCGTCCAAAATTATGAAGCTGTTATTGAGAGTTCTACCCCGCATGAAGGCCAACGGCGCGACCTCGACAATTTGTCGCTCGAGCAGGGACTTGCTCTGTTCGGGGCCCACCATGTCGTTCAGCGCGTCGTACAGCGGCCGCAAGTACGGGTCGATCTTGGCGGCCAGGTCGCCCGGCAAGAACCCGAGTCGCTCGCCCGCCTCAACTGCCGGACGAGTCAGAATAATTCGTTGCACACGTTTGGCCTGCAGAGCCTGCACGGCCATCGCCACGGCCAGCCAGCTCTTGCCGGTGCCAGCTGGCCCAAGACCGAATGTGATCACGTTGTTGAGAATTGCCTCGACATACTTGCGCTGGCCGGATGTCTTGGCGCGAACAGCACGTCCCTGATGGCCGCGCACAATTTCCTCGGTCAAGATCACGCTCGGCCGCTCATTTACGCGCACCATCGAAATCGATCGAATCAATACCGCATCGTCAATATTTTCGCCGCGCTGCAGCAGCTGCGTGAGTTCTTCGAACAGGCGACCAACGACATCGGCCTCGCCACCGGAGAGGGCAATTTGGTTGCCGCGCACGTGGATCACCGTCGTTGGAAACTCGAATTCGATCGCCCGCAAATGGTCGTCGCGCTCGCCCAACAATGCCGACATAATGTGCGTGCCGGGCACCATTACGGTGACGCCAGAGACAGATCCGGATGCAACAGTCATTTTGTGATTACGCAGCGATACTGCGAGAGACGCTCATGGCATCAATAAATCTATCGTGGAACCGCTTCCGCTAAACTTGTCGCTCTGACGAAGTCCAACGCGTAATAGCGCTGAGTCGTGAGGGTCAGTAACTGCACCTCGCCGACCATCTTGGCCATTCGCAGCATCAGCTCCGCGGCGCCACCGGCAGAATTTGGCTGGTTGACCTCGGGTAAGTCGAACACCAGCAGCGAGCCCTCGCGGGCCTCAACAGCCATGGCCTGTCGAGCCATAAAAATGCTTGCGCCCCTCGCCACGAACCCGGGGTCGACGACAGCCCACACAACGTAATGAACCTGACCGGCGGCAAACTGCTCGGGGAAATGAGCGCGAAAGAAGTGCTCGCTTAACCAACGCGTGCGGCGCACATCAGTGGCTATGAGGGTCATTGCTATCGGTGTGGTGTCGGCCCAAACGACCCAGGCGCGATTCGTTGGATCCAGCAGGTGATCGTCAAATTCAAAGCGATCCAGCATCTCGTGGGTGACCGTAGCCTCAGCGACGTTGACGTACGCGGCCTGATACAGCACCCACAACCGGTCGCGCAACGTCACATCGGTGACTGGACTGTGTCTGGTTATGAACATCGGCGGTATCGGTCTTTCAGTGCACGCGCACTTGTAGAGATCTTGTATCTCCGCCCAGAAAAATATTACCCCATCCGTAGCACTATTTTTGGGATGTAGTACCGTTTCCCCAGTGAAATCAGCGCCAATTAAAGCAACGGCGTGGCTGATGGTTGGCGCCGGAATACTCGCTGCGGTTACTGCCGCCGCTGTCAACAATGTCTCATTGAGCAGCGCGTTGTATCTGTTTGCGACAGCACAGTTGGCCGCCGCAGTCTTAGTTTCGGCTCGGGTCCACCGACCTCGGCGCGCCCTATGGCTAAGCCTGTTATTCATCGTCGCCTGCTCAATCGTCGGACAGCTACTAGACGGATCGTTCTCGAAAAAGCCCGAATTTCAGGCAATTCCCGACGCGCTCTTTTTCATCGTGCAGATCGTGTTAGTGGCTGGATTGTTGTTCATAGTCGCCCGTCGTCTCGGCAGTGACCCCACGAGTGTTCTGGTCGACGGAATTATCGTCGCCCTCGGATCATGGTTTTTGTTATGGGTCGTTTTTATACAGCCTTCAATCGGCACCGGTCAATACAGCATCTTTGATTCTGCTCTCCGCGGTATGACTTTGGCGACAAGTTCAATTGTTGTATTCACGTTGGTCACCCTTATTTTCGGCGACACAAATAGAACCCCTGCCGTGTGGCTGATCGCCGTGGCAATCAGCCTTACCCTTGTCGGCGACCTGGTCTATGCGGCAGAGAGTTCGGGCAGATTCAATGTTGCCGATCACTTTGCGAATGCCGCTTACGTGGCAGCTCTGTTTACGGCTTCCGCCGCGTTTCTG
>JBKJMC010000073.1:0-5214 GCA_046596615.1 Ilumatobacteraceae bacterium
CGATCGAGCCCTTGCGCTCGCGCAACATTGGCACGGCCAGGCGAGTGCACCTGAACGCAGACCCGAGGTTAATACGCACGCAACGGTCAAACTCGTCTGGGTCCATTTCTTGCACGGCTGCGGTCGGGCCAGCAACGCCGACATTGTTAACGAGCAAGTCAAGGCCGCCGAGTTGTTTGGCAACCTGGGTAAAAATCTTGTCGACATCGGCGGTATCGCTGACGTCGGCGACGACATCTGGATTGGTCGCTGGATTGGCATCACACGTGATCACGCTCGCGCCCGCTCTTTGCAGCTCGTCGGCGATTGCGCGGCCGATGCCCGAGCCACCGCCCGTTACCAGCGCCCGCAGACCATTAAGTGTTAGCGGCTCAGCCATGCTCTACAGTCTTGCACTCGTGCGCGATCGCGCCAATGTGTTCCGGGCCGATTCCGCAACAGCCGCCGACGATCGTGGCGCCGCGGTCGAGCCACTGCTTGGCAAAGGCCAGGTACCCGCCGGCGGTGAGATCTAGGCGCAGAGTCAGCAGGTCTTCGTTGGCGGCAGCGTCGGCGCGTTGTGGAGGGAAGGCATTGCCATAGGCGCCGATGGCAATCAAATCGTCGCCAAGAACCGATTGTGCTACTTCTATGGCGGCGCTCATGTATTCCGGCTGGCTGCAATTGAACAGCACGGCGTCGGCTCCTGCCTCGACGACCGCAATCACCGCGTCGCGAACCGTCTCGTTTGAACGCAGGCGCGGTATTTGCGTATTAGGTGTGGATCCATCGCGGGCTATTTCGCTGTCTGGTGTGTCGCAGAGCGTGAACGAGACCCACACTGGTTGATCTGTAGCGAGCACAGATTCGATTGCCGACAATGCCTCCTGGATCGAACTCTGCGTCTCACATAGCCACAGGTCGACATACGGTGTCAGCCCCGTTACAAGTGGCGCGTACAGTTCTGGCGCGCGCGCCGCGTCGAACAGGTCGGGCCGATACGAGCCGAAGATAGGGGGAATTGACCCCGCGACGGCGACCTCGCGCGGCGCCGCATCGGCGACCTCGCGCGCTAATTTGCCGGCCATGGCGGCGAGCCTTGCCGCGTCTTTCGCCCAAACGCTTTCGCCGAGGTGAAACGGCACTAACGCGTACGAGTTGGTCGTGATCACATCGGCGCCGGCGTTGACAAAACCTTGGTGCGCGCGCGTCACGAATTCGGGCGCTTCGATTAGAGCCAGAGCCGACCACTCCGGTTGGCGAAACGGCGCGCCCATTCTCAACAGCTCGCGGCCCATGCCGCCGTCTAGAACGGTGATGTTGGCCATTCGCCCAAATCTACTTGTCGGTGAACTTGCCGGTGAATTTGCCGAGCGCCGCACAGGTTTCGTAAAACTCGCGCATCGTCGAGTGAATGATTTGCTCGACAGGCAATACCGAATTGATTCGACCAGCGACCTGACCGGTGAGGGCGATCGAAGACTCCATGTCGCCTCCGCAATACAAATCCTTGGCAGTGCCGAAGTGTTCCATGCCCACGTTGTCGTCGTGTTCGAGCTTGGTTGTTCGCTCGGTTCGCAAAGCGCGCAGGCCTGGCTTCGAGAAACGGTTGAGAAACACCGTGTCTGTCTCGGCAGCCTTGATGATCGCGTTCTTCCAGTTCTCGTGCACTGGCGACTCTGCGGCTGAGACCATCCGCGTGCCCATCTGCACCCCCTGGGCGCCGAGGGCGAACGCGGCGGCCATCGTCACGCCGTCGCAGATGCCGCCCGCGGCGACGATCGGAATATCAACATTCGCAGCGACCAGCGGTAGAAGCACCATCGTCGAGACGTCTTGTGGGTTCTTGAATCCGCCTCCTTCGCCACCCTCAACGACCAACCCATCGACGCCTGCGGCGGCCGCCTTGAGGGCAGCCCTGAGGGTTGGCACGACGTGAAACACCGTCAGTCCCGCGTCCTTAAGTTGCGCGGTGAACTTTGCCGGGTCGCCGGCCGAAGTCGTAACAAACTTGATTCCCTGGTCAATGACAAATTGCACGATGTTGGGGTCGCGCACAAACGCCATCGCGACGTTGACGCCAAATGGGTTCTTGGTCAGCCCGCCCATCATGGCGATCTCGCCGCGCACTGCGTCGAGCTCACCCGACGATGTCTCGATTATCCCGAGCGCTCCAGCATTAGAAACAGCGGACGCCAGTTGCGAGCGCGCGATCCAACCCATCGGGGCTTGCACAATCGGGTAGTCGACGCCGAGCAACTTCGAGACCTTGTTGCGCAACGGCGCGGGGCGCACTGCGGAAGGCATTTCCAATTTTTAGACGCGGGGGTGATGGCAGGCGACGTATTGCCCCGGGGCAACTTCGCGCAGCTGTGGCTCTTCCGCGGCGCAGATGTCGGTTGCGGCAGGGCAACGGGTGCGGAAGCGACATCCCGACGGCGGATTAACCGGCGAAGGTGGCTCGCCCTGGAGCAGCGCAGTGGGAACGGTGCGAGTTGGGTCAGGAATTGGAACTGAGTCGATAAGGGCCGCGGTGTAGTGATGAGCGGGGTGGGCATAGATGGTGTCTGGCGTGCCAACTTCGCAAACCTTGCCCAAATACATGACCATGATTCGATTGCTCACCGCCTTAACGACGGCGAGATTATGAGAGATAAACACCATCGTTAGGCCGTAGCGGTCTTTCATATCCTGCAGCAGGTTAAGAATTTGGGCCTGGATGCTGACGTCTAGGGCGGAGACCGGTTCGTCGCAAATGAGCAGCCGCGGTTCGAGGGCGAGACTGCGGGCGATGCTGATGCGCTGACATTGGCCGCCGGAGAATTCGTAGGCGCGACGGTTGAGCACGATGTCGGGATCTAGCCCGACATCGTTGAGCAGTTTCTTGATGTGCTCAGCGCGCTCAGCGCTGTTCCCGCGTTCCCAGATGCTCAGCGGTTCCTCGATTAGCTGGCTTACCGTCATGCGCGGGTCGAGAGACGAGATTGGATCTTGAAACACCATCTGCATCGACGTGCGCGCGGCGCGCAATTTCTCTCTCGACAACTTCGTTAGGTCTGTGCCCTCAAAAATTACTTCGCCAGAGTTTGGCGGCGGCAGCTGCAAGATTGCTTTGCCCAGCGTGGTCTTGCCACAACCCGATTCGCCGACGATGGCCAGCGTCTCGCCCTTGAGGATGTCAAAACTTATGCCTGATACTGCCTGAACCGTGTGTTTATGGGAAATGCAAAACTCGACCACAAGATCCTTGACCGCGAGGATGACATCCTCGCCGTCGCGCATGTGTGCGGTACCCGAGCCGGCCATTACTTCTTCTCCAATGGGAACCAGCATCGATAGAGATGGTCGTCCCCGTCGCTGATCAACGGGGGGTGTTCGGCCAGACACTTCGGTTGCACATACATGCAGCGGGCGGCGAAACTGCATCCAACAGGACGATCTGTTGGGTCGGGAAGCCGGCCTTCGATCACTTGCAAGCGTTTTCCGCTCGGCATGTCTATCTTGGGAATAGATTTGAGTAGCGCCTCGGTGTACGGCATTCTCATGCTTGCAAACAGTTTCTTGGTTGGGGCCTGCTCGACGATTTCGCCGGCGTACATTACGGCGACGAAATCGGTATTGCCGGCCACCACGCCGAGGTCGTGAGTAACGAGCACCATCGCCATGCCGAGTTCGCGTCGTAGGTCACCCAATAATTGCAAGATCTGCGCTTGCACCGTGACGTCAAGGGCGGTTGTCGGCTCGTCGGCAAAGAGCAGCTTGGGATTGCAAGCGATGGCGATCGCGATCATTACCCGCTGTCGCATGCCTCCTGACAACTGATATGGAAACTTGCGTAGGGTTGACGCCGGGTCTGGAATGCGCACAAGGGAGAGCAGCTCCTCGCTTCGGGCCATCGCCTTCTTCTTGTCCATCCCAAGTTGCACGCGCATTCCCTCGGAAATCTGAGACCCGATCCGCCGAACGGGATTGAGTGCCGTCATCGGATCCTGGAAGATCATCGCCATTCCCGTACCAAAGTTCTTTCGAACTTCGACTCGCGTCATCGCCGTCAGTTCCTTGCCATCAAATACCACGGTTCCGCTGCTGCGGACGTTGCTGCCGTGAAGGAGCCCCATCGCGGCGCGCGACATTACGGTCTTCCCGGAGCCTGACTCGCCGACGATGCCGACGCTGGCGCCGGCAGGAACCTCGAGATCGGCGTGGCGAACGGCCTCGAGCATCCCTCTCGGAGTGTCGAACGAGATGTTTAGGTCGCTAATGCTGAGTAAGGACATTAGATCTTCGACTCTCGGCGGTCGAGTCCCGAGCGAATTACGTCGCCCAAATGGTTTGTACTGATCACGGTAAGCGCGAGGAAGACTAGCGGCACGTAGAGCACGTGCGGGCTGTACTCAAGGTCGTTACGACCGCGGGCAATCATCGCGCCCCAGCTGGCGCCATCGGGCACTCCGACGCCGAGCAGCGAGAGCGCGGCCTCGGCAATGATCACCACGCCGATGGCAAGAAAACCAACGGCGATCAGGGACGGCATTACGTTGGGGACGATGTGGCGCATGATGATCTTGCGGTCACGCATGCCCATTGAGCGTGCCGCCAGAACAAACTCGCGATTGGTCCACGACAACGTCGCCGCCCTGGCGATTCGACCGAGGATTGGGATGATGACGATTGTCAGCGCTGCGGTGAGCACTACTATTCGGCGCCAGGTTGGGACAGGATTGTTGACATCGATGTTCGTCGCCAGCACCGAAACGAGGGCGAGGGCGAGAACGAGGTTGGGCACCGACAACATGACATTGAAAAACGTGACAATAACAGTGTCGAACTTGCCTCGGATGTAGGCGGAAGCGATCCCCAAGCCGGCGCCGATGAAGCCACCAACTCCGACCGCCGTAATCGAAATGAATAGCGAGAGGCGAGCGCCGTTGACTACCGAAGACAGCAAATCGTAGCCGTTGGTGTCGGTGCCGAATAAGTGGCCCTTCGAAAATGGCACGACGCCGAGGCTATTTTCGTACACGTATTCCCACGGCTTTAACGGCAGCAGCGGTCCGAAGACTGCCAGAAAGAGCACGAAGCCCAGCCAGCCGATAGTGAACCAAGTCGGAATGGTGAACTTACGCATTGATCCTCCGGTCGCGCGTGCGCGGGTCAACGAAACCGGAACCTATGTCGACGATGACGTTGAAGGTCACATAGAAAACGGCGATGATCGCTACCAGCGACTGCAGC
>JBKJMC010000246.1:0-4565 GCA_046596615.1 Ilumatobacteraceae bacterium
GGGGCATCGCTACCCCGCTTGGCAAACGCTGCGAACGAAAGGGGGTTGCGGCCGCCGCCGTTGAGGTCGGATTCCCCGTCGCGCTCAAGGGCCTGGGCATAGCCCACAAGAGCGAGCACGGCGCGGTCGTCGTCGGGATTGCCAACCACGGCGATCTTGCGGCGGCCCTCGAATCGATGCCCAGCGGGATCGACGAATTTCTGGTCGAGCAGACCATTTCGGGCATGGTCGCCGAAGTTCTCGTCAACGTCCGGCGAGCGTGGCCGCTCGGGTGGCTGATCACGGTCGGGGCGGGCGGCGTGCTAACAGAAATATGGCGCGACACCAGTTGCCTGCTTGCACCGTCGTCACGCCAAGAAATATTGGCGGCCATAAACGACCTGCGCATCGCGCCAATTTTGCACGGCTATCGGGGCAGGCCGGCCGCCAACGTGTCGGCGCTCGTCGAGTGCATCGTCAAACTCTCCGAGGCCGTGATCGGCACCAACATTGCCGAGGTCGAATTGAACCCCGTGCTGGTCACGACGACATCGGCAATTGCCGTCGATGCGCTTATCATCCAGGTCACGCCATGACGATCATCCAAACCCACGCCAATGAAATCCTCGAAGTCATCATCGACAGACCGAAGGCCAACGCGATCGATGCTGCGACCAGCCGCGAGCTGAGCGCAATCTTTTCTGCATTCATGAAAGACAACTCTTTGCGCGTGGCGATCCTCACTGGCGCGGGCGAACGCTTCTTCTCTGCGGGATGGGATCTCGGCGCAGCCAACGACGGCGAGGTCTTTGAGTCGGATTACGGAGTCGGCGGCTTCGGCGGCTTCGCCGAATTGCCATTGCGCAACAAGCCGATCATCGCCGCCGTCAACGGCATGGCAGTAGGCGGCGGGTTCGAGATGGCGATGGCGGCGGACTTCATAGTCGCCGCGGACCACGCTCAATTCTTTTTGCCAGAGACGCGCGTCGGCGTGTTGCCAGACGCCGGCATCGTTAGGTTGCCGCGACTACTGCCACGCCAGTTGGCTAACGAAATTATCATTGGTGGACGCAAATTCACAGCCTTAGAAGCCGAGTCGTGGGGCATAGTCAATAAGGTTGTGCCGAAAAATGAGTTGATGCACGCATCGCGCGCACTCGCCGTCGAAATTTGTAAGTCCGCCCCGCTTAGCGTGGCCGCCGTGCTCGACATTATTCGCGCCACCGAAGACCTTTCGATTGCCGACGCGATGACGGCAATGCGTATCAACTCGTCGTATCGGGCAGCCGTCGATTCGCAAGATGCGCAGGAGGGCCCCGCCGCATTCACCGAAAAACGTCCTCCGAAATGGACGGGCAAGTAGCAAGCAAAGAAATTAGTCGGTGATGCACGCCTCGAGCGCCGTCACCAACTGTTTTGCTCGCCCATCGTTGTTCTCGGGGCGAAACTCGCCCATCGCGTAAGAAAAACTCGCGCGTAGACTTGGCCACGCCCCGTGCGTTGAGCCGCCAGCACCAGTGTGTCCGAACGCGTCGATTGGCCCACCGAGGCACGATGGATTCGGATTGAGCTCGAAGCCGACCCCAAAGCGCAGCAATCTGTCAGAGAGTGGATCATTGCCGAGTGATCGCTGGCTCCTCGCGATCGCGATCGTCTCTGGCTGCAAGATTCGCACGCCGTCAAGGACACCGCCATTGGCGAGCATGCCATACAGGTGCGACATCGCGTGCGCCGTCGACACCGCCCCAGCGCCTGGTAACTCCATCCGCGACAGGCGCGGAGTGCCCGCAAATTCGGTCGGAATGATGCCGTAAACAAACTCCAACCTCGGATCAAGAGTCGGCACGCGACCCGGCAGAGTGGCCGAGTAAGCAAAATCACTAGATCGGGTCGTGAGCGCGATGCGACCGAGCGCACTCTCTGGCGCGCCGATGTGCATGTCGAGGCCGAGCGGCCCTGCCAACTCCTCGCGCACGAATGTGCCGACGCTGCGGCCATCAGTCCTGCGGACAAGTTCGCTCGCAATCCAACCGAAGGTAAGAGCGTGGTAGCACGGCGCACCAATCGGCACGAACGGATGTTGCTGCGCCAACAGACTTGCCATCACAACTGGATCCTCGAGTTGCTCAATCGTCGGCTTTATTTCAAGCCCCGGAACCCCTGCCATGTGGGCGAGCGCATCGCCGATAGAAACTTCACCCTTGCCCCCTACGGCAAACTCTGGCCACACCGTCTCGATCGGCGAATCTAGGTCGATGAGTCCGCGCTCGACGCAGATCATCACGACTACGGCAGTGATTCCCTTCGTCCCGGAGGCGATCACGCACAGCGTGTCATCTCGCCATGGTTCGTTGTCGGCAGTGCTTCCGCCCCACAGGTCGACGACCTCTTCGCCGCTCACCGTCGCAGCGAAAGATGCCCCAGGCGCTGCGCCGCTGTGCATCTCGTCGAAAATCTCGGCGACCGATTCGAAACCCCTTGCCACGACGCGCGGGCGACCCACTTTTAGCCGCGGCGGCGCTGGCGAGTCGAAGTTTGAATCGTGGGAACCGTGTTGGTAAGCGGCCCGATCCTGGCGACGATTTCGGCGACCGATGGGCTATCACAAGGAATTCGATTATCGAGCGAGGCGCGCATTGCCACGAGATGTTCGGGCGAAGTGCCGCAGCACCCCCCGACTATTCGGGCGCCAGCGTCGACGGCCATTGCCGCGTAGCGGTGCATTAGTTCTGGTGTGCCGGAGTACTTAATGGTTGTGCCCTCAAATTTCGGAATGCCGCAGTTGCCCTTGGAAACTACGGGCGTCGCGAAACCACGCATCTCACATATCGAAACCAAGATGTCGCTCGCGCCGACCCCGCAGTTTGCGCCGATCGCCAGTGGCTGGGGCTCGAGGCCCTCAAAAATTGTCTCGAGTGAATTTGGCATGATGCCCATCATTGTGCGGCCAGCGGTGTCGAACGACATCGTCGCCACATACGGAATGCCCACGAGGATGGCGGCCTTGGCAGCCGAGCGAACCTCTTCTGGCGCCGACATCGTCTCGATCCACGCCAAATCGGCGCCGCCGGCCTGCAACCCGCGCATTTGCTCGGCGAAGGTGTCAATGGCGTCTTGTTCGGTCAGCGCTCCGAGGGGTTCGAACAACTCGCCCGTCGGTCCGACAGAACCTGCCACCACCACGGGTCGCGAAGATTCGTCGGCGACTTGGCGCGCGAGTTCGGCGGCGCGCTTGGCGAGATCGTGCACGCGAGACTCGGCCTTGTGCAGTTTGAGGCGATGGCGGTTGCACCCAAACGTATTCGTCAAGATGATGTCGGCGCCCGCATCGACAAATTTTCGATGAAGCGAAACAACGCGATCCGGATGATCGGTGATCCAAAATTCGGGAGGCTCGCCGGATTCAAGACCGGCGATGAAATAATTTGTAGCGGTGGCGCCGTCCGCGAGCAGAATTTTGCCACTTAAAAGTAAGTCGGCGAGTGATGTGCGCACCGAGCGAGTTTAGCCCATCACGTTTCCGGCGGTGACCGCCTGGGTGCGCAGGCGCGAAAACGCCGAGAGGTCGATCGCTCGCCCCGTGTGTGCGCCGATGAATTGCACTGGGTCCTTATCGTGGTCCTGGCCAGATGCGGCGGCGTCGATAAGTGCGCGCATGAATTGACCCACAAGCGGCGAGTTCTTAAATTGGTTGCCGCTGGTGCCGCAGGCCATGAAGTAGCCGTCGAGGCTCGACTTGTCGTACAGCGGAATCCAGTCATCGGTGGCGTCGTATAGCGCGCCGATACCGAGCGGCTTGAGCGGTATCCCGAAGTTGGGCATGCGTCTCGCGAGGCGAAACATAGCCGTCTCCCAAATTTCTACCGTTGTCTCCTGCTTCCAGTCGTCGGCGTCTTCTATCCAATCGAGCGGATCACACTCTGGCTCGGTTGCGCCGACATTCAGCGTGTCGCCCATGTGCGGCCTGAAATACTGCCCAATATCCAGATCCGCGACGATCGGCGCGCCATCTTGGAGCCTGAAGCCGACTGGGGCGGGCGGCGAGAAGACCTCTTGGCGCAGCGGGCGGTGGCGAACTTTCATCTCGTCGGCGACGCCAGCCATGCGATTGATCTTCGAGGCATGTGGGCCGGCGGCGTTGACGACGACCGGCGCGTTGATGCGGTCGCCAGAAAGCAACGTCACGCCAGTGACCTGATTGCTATCGCGGTGAATCTCGCCAACCTCTTCGTGAAAGCGAAACTCGGCACCGTGGCTCTTCGCGGCGTGGGCAAAATTGTGCGCCGCCAGCATCGGGTCGTCGATGAAGCCGCTGAGGGGGTCGAACATCGCGGCGAGTTCGTCGTACGGATCGTCGGCAAACGCTGGGTCGTCGATGCGTTTGGGCGGGAAAAACTTGCCGGGGTCGAGGGAAGGGAAACGCTCGCGAATCTGCGACGCGCTAAGAATCTCGTAGGGAATGTTGAACTCGTCCCAAAGCTCACGAACTTTGACCCCGTCGTAGCCCTCTGTGAGAAAGACGATGTAGCCGGTCTTGATGAACTGGGCCATGCCGTCCGGGTCTTGCACGCCAATGTAATTCTGCC
>JBKJMC010000006.1:0-7685 GCA_046596615.1 Ilumatobacteraceae bacterium
CGCGTGTAGCGCGGCCGGGATCACCGCGAAGTTTCCGGTCGTCGGCACGCTGGTCGGAACGCACTTTGGCACCATGTCGCCCGCCAACTTTGAACAGGCCAAGATGACCGACGAAAAAATGTATGCACAATTCTTCCACGCGATGTTGGGCCAAGGCGTGGCGATGGCACCCGGCGCCTACGAAGCTTTGTTCGTCGGGCTCGGGCACACCGATGCTGTAATTGCACGGTTGGCCGATGCGGCAAACATTGCGGCGCTGTCAATCAACGGTAACTAGCGCCGACAATGCGCCATTTTTTCTCTACCCGATTGTGGAAGTCGCTTGCGGTCACAGTCGCCCTTTCTCTCGTTTTGCTAGCAGCCAATGCTTTCATCAATGGCGGATCGTCACAGGTTGTCGATTTGCGGACTCTTCATAACATTGACCTAATCGCCTCGGTTTCAAATTTGCAGGCTGGTGAAGGATGGGCAGTCTCTAGCGGGAAAACTGTTGCCCAGGCATTGCCAATTCTTGACGACGGGCGAACGATGCTGATCGCAGCAAATACACCTGGCGAGAGTACGTGCGCCGACTTAGCAACGCCCTCTGCCTGCGTCTTGCTCGCCGACACTCTTGGCGGGGGCATCGCCTGGTTCGCGCTCGTCCCCGCTGACGCACAACGTCCGCTTACGAATTTGAACTTGCCCGCGCTCGTTGACATGCAAGACGGCGGAAACCTCGGGGTGCTTGCCAACGGCTGGGTGATTAAGTTGGCCGATCTCTCAACTGGCAAGTCCAGTACCAAGCGCACTTGCGACACCGAGACAAAGACTTTGCGCGAATTTATAAATACCTATTCGCCGGATCGAAGCACCTCGGTTCTAGATTTGATTGCCGATCAGATAAGCGAAGTGATCTGCGTAAAGTAGCGAGGTCAAAATAATTTGCAGTTAGGCGTCAGGGGCAAGTCGCACTAGTTGCGCCGCGGCCTTGTAGGCAAGTTCTGCCGGTCCCATTTCGTCTGGTCGCAACAGATTGGCCATAATTCGCAACACCCACTCCATCAGCGTGTGGCTTTGAATGCCGACGCGAGAAAGCTCGCGCATCAGTACAGGCCTGCCAATTACCCGAGCAAACAGGCGCGCGACCTTAAAGTATTGACCGTACTCGTCGTCAATGAGTTGCTGGTATTGCAAGAGCGCCTTCTCGTCGCCGCTGGCGAGCGCGTCGTTTAGGACACTCGCCGCCATACGTGCGGTCTCGTACGCGTAGTCAATGCCCTCACCATTAAATGGGTTGACGCTACCCGCCGCGTCGCCGATCACTAAAAAGTTTACGCCCACCTTGGGGCCGACCGAACCGCCCATGGGAATCTTGCCGCTGGTGGCTTTGCACTCTGGTTGGTCCGGGTTGATTCCCCAACTGTCGGCAACCATGTGCGCATAACTGTCGAGTAGATGAGTGGTGTTGACATCCTTAAATTTCTTAAAAGTCGAGAGCAGGCCGACGCCGATATTGATCGTGCCATCGCCGACTGGGAAAATCCATCCGTAACCAGGCATCGAATTACCCTGGCGGTCTTTGACATCAAGCGCCGACTCGATCCACGGCTCGGCGTGACGCGGGCTTTGCCAATAAGTCCGAATCGCGGTGCCGTATGGCCAGGCTTTGGTACGCGCGGTGCCAAGAGCGCGACCGAAGCGGCTGTTGGCACCGTCGGCAATGACGACAAACTTGGCCCGGATCTCAAAGGTTTCGTTGGTGTCGTGATCGATTACGACCGCGCCGAGTAGTCGTCCGTTGTCGAGTATCGGACTTAAAGCTTCGTGACCCTGCAACAGTATTGCTCCGCTGCCTTGCGCATTGAGTGCGACCATTGAGTCTAAGTCGCGGCGACGAACGACGTAACCGTGTTGGGGGTAAATCGGGTGGCTCGGCCAGTGCAACTCGAGTGCCTTGCCGTGAGCGGTGGCGCGCAATCCATCGTAGCGGTGGAACTGTTCGAGCTGTTTGCTCAAACCCATGTCGTCGATTTGTTTTACCGCGCGTGGCGTGAGACCATCGCCGCAAGTTTTTTCGCGGGGGAAATGTTTGCGCTCAACTATTACGGGATGTAGACCGTGTCGTGCGAGCCAGTAACCTGCGGCTGCGCCCGCGGGGCCGCCACCGACAATGAGTACGTCGGCTTCGAGTTGTCGAACTGCTGACATCTAATCAGCGTACGGTGGCGCTCGCGATTACTTGCCCGATTCGCGAGGAGTCGTGCCAACTGCCACTGGAGGATCCGGTATCGACTTGTATGTATCGGCAATGTTGTCAAAGGTAACTGTTCCCGATTCGAGCCCGACGAAAATTTCTGAAGTTGGCGAGCACCAGCGCTCGTACTCCTTTGACCATGCGGTGCCACTCGGGTCGGCACCGCTGATCGTGTAACGCGCGTGGCACACAACTCCGAGAATCTCTGCTTCCGTCAATGCGCCGCCGGCCTTCTCGCCTTGCATCGGCATCGGGTTGCCATTGTAAGAAAGCGGTGCGTGTGCGCCGCCCTCGCGGTCAGGGTTACCGTAATAAGCGATGCCCTGAGTGGCGTAGGCCTGGCTTCCCGTGTAAACGAAATTAAGCATGTCTTCAATTTTTGGGAAGGTTTTCAGGACCTCGCCTTGATACAAAATTCGACCGGCGCCGCCTTGTCCCTCGGTGCCGTGACAACCTGC
Organism: Ilumatobacteraceae bacterium; assembly: GCA_046596615.1. Taxonomy (GTDB): domain Bacteria; phylum Actinomycetota; class Acidimicrobiia; order Acidimicrobiales; family Ilumatobacteraceae; genus UBA3006. The sequence continues at coordinate 2,695 of JBKJMC010000006.1, forward strand.
GCAACTAGAGAAAATTTTGGCACCGATTGCGAGCGGGCCTTCGACAATTTTTTCTTGCGGACGCAGCGCCAGCATGTACAAGAGTGCCCAAAGCGGTAACAAACCCAGAGTCGCCATCGCCCAGAACGGAATCTTCTTACGGGACTTGGCGGCCGCTACGTATGCGGGGTCTGGTGGCGGGGGCAGCACACTGGCCGTCGCCGCAACATCCGCGGGAGCGACTTTGGCAACTGCCTTAATTGCACCGGGCGCGACCATTGCGGCGGGCGCGACTGTCGCGGCGGCGCTGTCGGCTGAGCCGGCGGCGTCGCGTCGCTCCTTGGAACGCTTGAGTAGGTGTTCTGGAATCTCGGTCACGGTGGCTTTCATAATAGACACTCGGACGCGACAAACCCAGAGAGTGCGCAACGTCACAAGTTTGCACGAGTGCACATAGTCGCCGTTTTCGCCTTTTTGCGCCAATGTGCACTAGTCTGGCGAAGGATTTCGGAAGAAAGGCACCGTCGCAACCCATGCTGGCGATTGACATTCTCAAGTGGCCAGGCCTCAACCAAGCGTTCTTGTTTTCGCTTGTCTTGACGACCTTATTGGCTCTGGTAGTTGTGCCTATCGGTAATCGCCGGCCGACACACCGCAAGGCAACTTGGGGCGAAGCAATGGTGGGCGGAGTCTTCATTTTTGCGGTGATGTTTCTTGCGTTCGGTGTAGTGCCGCACCAATGGATTGACCACGCCGACAAGAATCTCGGCTGGCGGAGAGACAAAGTTGTCTACGGCCCGTTTGGCATCATCAAGCCGCGGGCGCTCGGCGGACCGTTTCCGTTCACCGTCAGCTTTGAGGCCATCCGCGACATCATTGTCGTTGTTATCCACGTCTATTACGTCGGTATGATGATGATCTTGTTTGCCTGGTGGCAAAGGCGTGGCGCCGTTAAGCCAAAAGAAGTCGAAGTTTCAACATATGGTCGTCCGCTCGTGAAAAAGAACTAACCAAGATGACAAAGACCGACGCCAACCCACCAATGCCGGAATGGTCCGACGAGTATGAACTCGTCGAGGTCGACGCCGATTATCTATTAAAGGCAGTTAAGCCCAAGCAGTTCATTCACATCGACCAGAGCGAATGCATTATGTGCGAGGGCTGCGTCGATATATGTCCATGGAAGTGCATTCACATGGTCAATCCCAGCGCGATTGCCGAGGCGACAGGTACAGAGATGCCGGGAAGCGATCCATCCGACGAAGTGCTGTTTATCATCGACGACGATGTATGTACGCGTTGCGCGCTGTGCGTCGATCGCTGCCCGACGGGTGTGATCATCATGGGCAAAATAGGATCGCCCGCGGTGACTGGTGATTTCCATATGCGGACCAATAATCACGGCTACGCCTACGGATTGCGGATGTAAGGAGAATCTCTTATGGCACTAACTCTTGACGATAAAAAGACCCCGACGCTAAAAGAGCGCGTTGCGAAAATAGGCGAGTCACTGAAGGGCAGCCAGGCCTGGAGCGCGATTTTCCGCCCAGGCTCGATCTTCCGTAAGGGGTACACCGATTCGCCGCGTAACCGTTCATACGTGGTCATGAACTCGGTTCTGTATCACTTGCACCCGGTCAAGGTGAAGCGGCACGCGGTCAAAGTTAGTTACACGCTATGTCTCGGCGGGCTGAGCTTCTTTCTTTTCATTTTGCTAACAGTGACCGGAATTTTTTTGATGTTCTTCTATCGCCCAACCGCTACCAATGCGTGGGAAGACATCCAGTCGTTACAGACTTCCGTAACTTTCGGACTGATGGTGCGCAACATGCATCGCTGGGGAGCGCACTTGATGGTGTTGAGCGTGTTCTTGCACATGGCCCGCGTTTTTTACCATGGCGCCTACAAGGCCCCGCGCGAATTCAACTGGGTGGTCGGCGTGATCTTGCTGGTGCTGACGCTGATGCTTTCGTTTACCGGTTACCTTCTGCCGTGGGACCAACTAGCGCTGTGGGCCGTAACTGTGGGCACAAACATGATTGGTTATTCGCCTGTGATTGGTTCCCAGGTGCGTTTCGTATTGCTGGGCGGCACAGAAATCGGCGCCGAAACTTTGCTGCGTTGGTACGTGCTGCACGTCTTAGCGTTCCCGTTCGTGACAGTTATTTTCCTCGCCGTGCACTTTTGGCGAGTTCGCAAAGACGGCGGAATTTCGGGACCGCTGTGATGCCAATGCCTAGAATGGATGACGCGCGATGACCGAAATTCCAGAACACCTTCTTAAGCGCGCGCAACAGGCCCGCGAAAAGGCCGCGGCCGACGCCGCGCCAGCCACAGTCGCTTCCGCGGATGCCGCAGACTCTCGCATTCCTCAACATCTATTAGATCGCAGCAAGGCGGCGCGCACGGGCGAAGGTGGCGCCGTCGCTGTTGCCGAACGCCCAACCTCATTGGCAACAACTGCGCCGCAGATTGGCGGACCTCTCGGCACCGGGCCTGGCGGTCACACACAGAGGTTGCTCACCGTCGTTAAATCTGGATCAATTCAAGATGTCAAGGCAGTACCGATTGACAAGGTCCACACTTGGCCGCACCTCTTGGCCGTCGAATTCGTGGCAGCACTTGCGTGCACGGCGTTTCTGTTTATCTTTTCGTGGTTTGTCAATGCGACATTGTTGCAGGCGGCCAACTACAACCAGACGCCAAACCCGTCGAAGGCGCCGTGGTATTTCTTGGGTTTGCAAGAACTGTTGACAATGTTCCACCCGATGATCGCCGGAGTGACGATCCCCGGTGTTGGCCTGCTCCTTTTGATGTTTGCGCCTTTCCTCGACCGTAACGAATCAATTCGCCCAGAAGATCGTAAATTTATAACGAGCCTCTTCACAGTTTTTATAATGTTCTGGGCTGTGCTCGTGATCATCGGATCGTTCTTCCGCGGTCCAGGATTCAATTTTGTTTTCCCGTGGAACGCCGGAATTTTCTTCGACCTTTAATACTGGACTCCTCATGAACTCGACAGCCATCATCACAATCACCATCGCCGTAATTGCGGTGCTTGGCCTCGGCGTCGTTTTCACGGCGGCGCGCCGAAGCGAAGTACGCGGACTCGGATCGTTATCGCGCGAGACTCGGCGCAAAGATCGCGGCATCGATACAGCGCCACAACTGTCGGGTCGCGAAGTTGAGTCTGCCGCAGTTGCTGCGCGTAGCACCGCGATTGCTCCGCGCCCTATTGCCGAAGTTGCAACGTGGGTGGCGCCAGACGCCGAGGCAATCGGCGTTTCTCGTAGGCAGTTTTTTAACCGCGCGACCGTCGGCCTCATGAGCGTCAGCCTCGGCGGATTCGGTGCCTCGGTCATCGCATTCCTTTGGAAGGGCTCGTCCGGCGGATTCGGATCTAAAGTAACCGTCGGCAAGGTTGACGACATTGTCACCCAAATTCGGGCCAACAAGGGTTTTTTGTACGTGCCGCAGGCACGGGCCTGGGTGACCGAATATCCAAAAGAGGCGTTGTCGAAGGCCAAGACCGTTTACAGCAAGCAAGCCTCTGTGCTTAAGGGTATGGAAGACGGACTGATTGCGCTCTATCAGAAGTGTCCGCATCTCGGTTGCCGCGTGCCAACCTGCGCGAGTTCGCAATGGTTTGAGTGCCCGTGTCATGGTTCGCAGTACAACCGCGTGGGCGAAAAGAAGGGTGGCCCCGCGCCACGCGGAATGGATCGCTTCGGTGTCTCCACCGCCAATGGAGTTTTCGTGATTGATACGGGCGCAATTTTTACTGGTCCGGCGATCGGGACTAACACAACAGGCCAAGAAGCAGAGGGGCCACACTGTGTTAATAGCAAGGGTCACGGCTGATGCTTGCTAATTCGACAACCAACGTCGCTTGGTTCATCCTCGTAGTTTCGGTACTCGGGTGGGTCGTTTATTTGGTCGGCAATTCGCGCCAAGGTCGCACCGAGGCTGGTTCAGAGATAATGCTCGCGGCCAACCGCAAGCCGTACTACGACGACGAAGTTCTAGAGGGCAAGAAGATTGAGCGCACGCAGCTAATCGGCCTCGCGTTTCTCGCGGTGATAACGGTGGCGCTGCCGCTGTACTGGATTCTCGAGCCGAGTCGCGAGGCTGGGGCGGTTGTCGATTTTCAAAATCGATTCGAAACTTGGGGCGGCAGATTGTTTCTCCCAACAGCCGAGGGCGGGTACAACTGCGCAGGTTGCCACGGGGGAATGAATGGTTCTGGCGGCGTCGCCTCGTACGCGATCACCGATTCAAAAACGAACGAGGTAAAGCCTGTCAACTGGAAGGCACCAGCGATTAATACTGTGTTCTATCGCTACAGCGAATCAGAAGTGCGTTTTATCTTGGAATACGGTCGACCGTTCTCGCCAATGTCGCCGTGGGGTCTTGTTGGCGGCGGGCCACTAAATGAGCAGCAGATTCAAACGTTGATCGAGTACGTGCAGAGCATTCAGATTCCGCGCGAAGACTGCACCAATCAAACCGATGATCCGCGGCTTTGCGACGGCGGGCATTTGCCCAAGGCCAAACAAGACGAGATCACTGCCGAGGCCGAGCGACAGGTTGCGAGCGGCGCCTATAAGACGTTTGGCGAAGCGATGTTCAATCTCGACCTAGGCAGCGGCAATTTTTCGTGCGCTCGCTGTCATACCAAGGGTTGGTCGTACGGTGACCCGCAGGTTACTGGCGGCGGCGCGCTAGGGCCGAACCTCACCGGGGGCTCGGCGGTGCGCCAATTTCCTCAGCAGATAGACATGATCGCATTCATCAAGGGTGGCAGCGAATACGGCAAGCGTTACGGCGAACAAGGTCAAGGCAGCGGACGCATGCCGGCGTTCGGCGCAATGCTCACCGACAAGCAGATCACTTCAATCGTCGAATACGTAAGAGGCCTATAGATGTTGTCAATGTTGATTGCAATTGCCTGGAAGCCTGAACTTCGCCGATTAGTACCGCGACTGCGATGGCGACAACGACGATTCCGCGAA
>JBKJMC010000097.1:0-3497 GCA_046596615.1 Ilumatobacteraceae bacterium
CGCGGATCGATGACAGTCATCGCACCGATCTCGGCCGTGATCGGCATGAGCATTCCGGTGATCGTCGGCCTCGCCCAAGGTGAGCGACCCGCGCCGATTGCATTTCTCGGAATCGCGATGGCGATTGCGGCGGTCGCCCTTGTCAGCGATGTACTCGATCGCCACGACCTACCGACGCCATGGAGCGCGATCGGAATGGCCGCCGTCGCTGGTGTCGGTTTTGGACTGATTTTCGTCTGCCTCAACCAAACCTCAAAAAATATTGGATTGTGGCCCCTTGTCGGACAGCGTTTGGTCAGCGTCCCCGCCGTGGGGCTCCTCATTATTTTTTCGCGACATCACCAGAAAATTCCTCGAGTAGCCGTTCCTCTCGTGGTTGTGTCTGGAGTTCTCGACACAGCCGCCAATGGCCTATACCTGATAGCCGTCCGAGCGGGGTTACTTTCGCTCGTTGCGGTGATCACGGCCCTGTATCCCGTTTCAACCGTGTTGCTGGCATTGCGATTTGACCGCGAGAGATTGCATCCTTCGCAATGGATCGGCATGGCTCTTGGGGCAACCTCGCTAATGATCGTCGGCTACGCCTCTTCGCTGTGAAGCGGAAAAATTAATTCACCGGTGTTAGCGGCTCACCGCCGCGGGCAATGCGAACCGCGTTGTTGGCCGCCAGAGTAGCCATCGCGGATCGCGTCTCGAGTGTTGCCGAGCCCATGTGCGGGATCAACACGACATCGTCACGATTGATCAGGCCTTGGTGAACCAATGGCTCGTTCTCGAATACGTCTAGGCCGGCGCCAGCAATCTGTCGCGACTCGAGCGCTGCCACGAGCGCTGCCTCGTCGACAATCGGCCCGCGAGCGGTGTTGATCAAGAATGCACTGCTCTTCATCAATTCAAATTGCCGAGCGCCGAACATGCGAAAGGTCGAATCGTTCGATGGACAGTGAATAGAAATGACGTCGCTGGTCGCCAGCAGTTCTTCCTGAGAAAGGCGCCGCATCGAAAGCTCTTGCTCAAGATCGTCACTGGCGCTACTGCGACCGCTGTAAGCAATCGTCATTCCGAATGCTCGAGCCCGCCGTGCCGTTGCTGCGCCGATAGCACCCATTCCGACGATGCCCAATTGACGCCCTTGAATTCCGGCGCCGAGCATGTAGTGCATTCCCCACCGCCATGGAGTTTGGCTCCGAATTACGCGCTCTCCCTCGGCTAGTCGCCTGGTCGACATCAAGATCAGGGCCATCGCGATGTCTGCCGTCGCCTCCGTCAGAACGCCTGGCGTATTTGTGACACGAACTTTACGCGCGGTGCAGGCGTCAACATCGATGTTGTTGAAGCCGACTGCCACGTTGCAAACTGCCAGCAGTTGCGGACCGGCCGCGTCCAACAACTCTGCATCTACCTTCTCCGTCAGCAGCGTCACCAAAATATCTGCGCCTGCGACCATCTCAAGCAACTCCGCGCGAGTCGCTGTATTCTCGCCATCCCATGCTTCGGCCAAAATCCCGGAAACCGACAGAACATCTAACCCTGCCTGCGGAATCTTGCCGGTGACGACTAGGCGAATCATTCCTGGTTCGGAGTCACGAGGCGCTGATCCAATCGCCTAAACGCTTTAGGCCGCGTTCGATCTCGGGGATATTGATTCCGCTGTACGCAAGGCGTATGTAGTTACCCTTCTCGCCGTCGAATGGCCTGCCGAAATGCCGGCGATTACAAAACGACATGCCCGTGTTGTGCAATGCATCTAACGCGAACTCGCCCACATCGCCGTGACCGGTGCGGGCCATAGCGGCTGTGACCTCAGGAAATATGTAGAACGCGCTGTTTGGCGTGTGCACGCGAATCCCCGGAATCGCCTCAACGTACTTGATTGCCGCGTCACGGCGCGCGCGAAGCACATCCAGAATCTGCATCGGGCCCGACTGATCGCCGGTAATCGCCTCGACTCCAGCCCACTGCACAAACTGGGTCGTACAACTCTCTTCGTTGGTATTAAGTCGGGCGATGCGCTCGACGATCTCCGCTGGTCCAATGGCTGCGCCGAGGCGCCAACCAGTCATCGCAAATTTTTTCGAAAACGTGTACAAAATGACCTAGCGCTCTAACATTCCCGGGAGAGACACGATGCTCTTGCTCGTGCCCGCATAGCGAATGTCGTAGTACGCCTCATCGGCGAGCACCCAGAGGTTGTGCTTGATTGCGATGGCCGCGAGAGAAATGCGCTCGGATTCAGACATTTCCGCGGCCAGCGGGTTCTGTTGGTCGTTCAAGATCAGAGCCTTCGTGCGCGAAGTAATCTTCGATTCCAGATATTCAATGTCGATTTGAAAACCCGATTCGGTGTCAAGATAACGGTAAGGTACGGAGACGCCGTCGTTGAATTCGATTTGGCTCTCGTAAATTGGAAAACCGGGGTTTGGATATAGAACCTCGTCGCCCGGGTTCATAACCGCTCGCAAGAACTTACCGATGACGGGCTTACCGCCAGGCTGAACGGCGACATTCTCGGGACCGAATTTAACTCCGCGCTGCGCGCCGATGCTCTCGGCCAGCGCGACTCGAAGCGGCGCAATGCCTGCGTTCGGGCAGTAGCCCGTGCGACCGTCAAAGACAGCTTTGGCCATTGCCTGAGAGACGTTGGCTGGTGTCGCGAGGTTCAAATCTCCCAAGTGAAATGGGAATACTTCATTTCCTTTTGACAACCAGTCTGCGGCGGTCGCGGCCACCGCGAAGGCAGTCTCGGTTCCGAGTCTTCCCAATCGATGCGCGAATTCCATTGCTCTCCCTGTCTTTGTTTGGTACACATCCTAGACAGGACCTCGAAGTTCAGATATATCACAAAGGGCCGGGGTAAAAATTCTAAGGAGGCACATATTCGTCGAGTTCTCCAATGGAGTGATCGACATGAAAGGACAATTTCACATTTAGTGGGCCGAGGCTTCGGGCAACTCGGATGCCGCAACGGTCGGTTGACCTTCTGCCTTCCACGCCTCGAAGCCTCCCAACATATGGGCGACACTCCGATAGCCCATCTGCTGAAGAGTATCTGCCGCCAATGCCGAGCGCCCGCCAGCAGCACAGTGGAGAATTACTCGGCGATCGGGGTCAAATTCCGGTCGATGTAGCGAAAAGGTCGGATCTGCCCAGAACTCGAGCATTCCCCTCGGAGCATGGATGCTCCCGGGAATGACTCCGTGGAGATCGCGCTCGTTTTGCTCCCGAAGATCGACTAGGAGAACGTCGCCCGATTCGATTTCGATCGCTACCTGGCCGACGGTCAGATTTTCAATTCGTTCCTTGGCCTTAGCGACCATGTCCTTGGCCTGTAATTTTTCCATCTCTCGACCCCCTGTGCATTGGATAGGCAAAATTGTAGACCATGGATTGAGCCCTCGTCTACGCTTGATAAATGTTCGAACCTCGAGCGCGATACTTCCTAAGGTCGAATCATCGTCGTTAGCTTCGTCGCCGATGCAACCTAATTGAGAATCGGG
>JBKJMC010000195.1:0-2539 GCA_046596615.1 Ilumatobacteraceae bacterium
GGTCGAGCCAATCGACAATCAACGCGCAAGTCGGCGACGACGGCGCGCGAGGCTTACTTGACGCGATTGCTTAAACCGGTCGACCTTGTCACAGACGAGGGTCTCGAGATTCTCGAAAATAACGCCGAGACTATCCTCGAGGAAATTGGTGTCGACATTCGCGACTACCCTTCGGCGATTTCTCGATTCAAAGACGTCGGCGCGTCGGTCGACGGTAATCGCGTGCGTTTCCCGCGCGGGTTGTGTCGCAGCATCGTGCAGGCGACCGCGCCGCGCGAGTACATTCAACACGCCCGAAACCCGCTGAACAATGTCAAGATTGGCGGCGACGCAACCGTGTTCGCGCCAAACTACGGCTCGCCGTTTGTGCACGACCTTGACAATGGTCGCCGCTATGCGACAATCGCCGACTTTCAAAACTTCGTCAAACTCTCGTACATGTCGCCGTACCTGCATCACTCTGGGGGAACGGTATGTGAGCCAGTTGACGTTCCCGTTAGCAAGCGCCACCTCGACATGGTTTACAGCCACATTAAATACTCGGACAAGGGCTTCATGGGCTCGGTGACTGCGGGAGAGCGCGCCCAAGACTCTGTCGACATGGCGCGCATCGCCTTTGGCGGCGACCTGCGGGATCGCACCGTGATGACGAGCCTGATCAACGCATCCTCGCCGCTGGCATGGGACGCGACGATGCTCGCATCGGCTGAGGTCTACGCCAGCAATAATCAGGCCACGATAATCACTCCGTTCATCTTGGCCGGCGCGATGGCGCCCACAACATCTGCCGGTGTTGCCGCCCAAACGCTCGCGGAGTCGCTCGTCGGCATGGCCTTCACACAACTGGTTCGCCCTGGCGCCCCAGTGATCTTCGGGTCTTTTGCCTCCTCGATGTCAATGCTCACGGGCGCGCCAACGTTTGGCACGCCTGAGCCCGCCCTTGTGCTGTACGCGATGGCCTCGTTAGCGCGACGACTCGGCGTTCCGTTTCGTTCGGGCGGGTCGCTCACTTCATCAAAGTTGCCGGATGCTCAGGCCGCATATGAAAGCGCGGGCACGCTGATACCGACGATCATGGCGGGAACCAACTTCGTGTTGCACTCGGCGGGTTGGCTAGAGGGCGGGCTGGCAATCGGCTACGAAAAGTTTGTCTTGGATTGCGACCAACTCGGAATGATGATGACATTCGCCAAAGGCCTCGACCTAACCGAGAACGGTCAGGCAATGAGCGCGCTGCGCGAGAACACCTCGCTCTCGCACTTTTTGGGAACGGAGCACACGCTGGCGAATTTCGAGACGGCCTTCTACCGTTCTGACACCGCCGACAACAGCAGCTACGAACAATGGTTAGAGGACGGTTCGCTAGACGCGGCTCAACGAGCCAACAAGATGTGGAAGTCGCGCTTAGCGGAGTACGAACTCCCGCAGTTGGACGAGGCAATCGACGCCGAGTTGCAGGAATATATGACCAAACGAAAACTAGACCTCCCGGATGTATTTGCATGAGCATTGTCAACACACTCATAAACGGCGTTTTTCGCCCCAACAAGTCAGCGCTCGTGCCATCAGAGTCTGTAAAAAAACTCGTCCGCAATATGCGCTACGAATTGGTGCCGCTCAAGTCGCTCGACCAGGCGATCGCCGATCTGCCAAATGGGGCACCCGTCTCTGTAACCTGCTCGCCCGCGAAGGGAATCGCCACGACCCAAGACCTGTGCGAGAAGCTCATCGCTAAGGGCCACAATGTTGTCCCGCATTTTGCGGCGCGCCTCGTCGAGGGACCAGAGCATGCGACAAAACTCGCCGCGTGGGTGAGAAAGCACGGCATCAGAGAGGTATTCATCATCGGCGGTGATGCCGAAGTGCCGCCGTATTACCAATTCGCTTTGCCGTTCATGAGAGATTTTCTGGGCGCCGACCCCGGCGTCGAGACGATCGGTTTCGGTTCGTACCCGGACGGACACGCCACAATTAGCAACGAAGAATTGCACAGTGCGCTGATCGAGAAGGAGGCGTTGCTCAAAAGATTCGGCATTAACGGTGTGACTTCTACGCAGATGTGTTTTGACGCGCCATTGATCCTTAAATGGCTGAAGAGCCTGCGCGCCGCAGGATTCACGACTCCGGTCAACCTCGGCCTTCCCGGAGTTGTCGATCGCACGCGGTTGATGTCGGTCGGCCTGCGCACTGGCGTTGGTCAATCGCTTCGCTATCTGAAGAAGAACAAGGCCTCGCTCACGCTGATGTTTGCCCCAGGCGGGTACGACCCAACCAAGCTTTTGGCCGACCTTGCGCCGCACGTTGAAGAACTCGGCATTGTCGGCATCCATTCGTTCACCTTTAACAGCACCGCCGATACAGCGTCGTGGCAGCGCGCGATTCTCGAATCAGTTTCGTGAGTACAACATCGTCTGCCGACGTCGTCGTCATCGGCGCAGGTGTGATCGGCGCATCTATTGCGTTCGAGCTTTCGCGCACTGGGCGCAAAGTCATCTGTGTAGACAAGGGAGGCGCGGCTGGCGCGGGCTCTACCAGCGCG
>JBKJMC010000282.1:0-4319 GCA_046596615.1 Ilumatobacteraceae bacterium
GACCCAAAGGTCTCGCGGTATCGAGATCAGCGAGATGCCCCCAGTCTTTTTTACGTAATGCATGACCATCAGCGTGTCGCTGCGCTTTCCACCGAAGTCGCCCGCGGCACCGACGGCATTGAAGTCTGGGTCGCTCGGATCTGAGCCGTCGCGCGAGTCCGAGCCGACGAACAAGTAGTTCTCGAACAAGTCGTTGGCTGGCGACAACACGCCAGGCTCGATGGCGTCTCGCTTTACACTCGCCAACTGCGAATTGGTCGCCCGCACCAGACCGATCGCGCCAATTAGCGCGACAATTAGCGCCACACCGAGGCTGACCGGCCAATTACTCGGTCTCACCTTTCGGCGACGAGTTAGTCGCATTGCGCCTGAGCCATTCATGTCCTACTGACGGTAGCCGTCAGGCCCTGCGCAAGTGAATCACATCGCCGGTATCGATGCGTTGAATTACCCCGACTTCGTCGACGACAACGAGTCGACCATCGCGTTCGACCGCTATGGCCTTGCCAACCAACGAATTGCCATCAGAGCGCTCAATGCGAACCTGCGAGCCGATCGTCGCCAGCGAGGCCGAGTACAAATCGTGCAGAGCGTCAAGCGAGAGGGCCTCGAGTTCGTCGATTGCAATCAGCATCTCACGCAGCACAGCCGATGGCTTCAACTTCGCGTCGGGGGCAACCTCGCGCAGCGCGATCGCGTTATCGGGCGCCCAGTTGACGTTGATGCCGATGCCGACCACTACGAAGTCTGCGCCGCCGCTCGCCAACAGTCCAGAGAGTTTGCGACCAGACACGAGCAGGTCATTCGGCCACTTCAGCTCCGGCCGCACTCCGGTGAGTTGTTCGCAGGCTTGCGCTGCCGCGAGCCCAACGATCTGCGAAAAGTTGGTTTGCGGTCGCTGTAAATTGCGAAACAAAATCGACACCAGCAGGTTGGCGCCGCGAACGGCCTCCCATGACCTGTCGAGCCTGCCGCGACCAGCGGTCTGAAAATCGGCGGCGATCACCGTGTGCGTCGGCGCTCCGCGTTGTGCGCGCTCGACGAGATCCGTGTTCGTGCTGCCGGTCTCGAGCAAGTGTTCGACCTGCCATCCATTGGGCCAATCGCGCCAGTTGGCATTTTCGGTCGTCATTCAGGCAGAATAGTAACCCGTGCTGACCAAAATCCTCATCGCCAATCGTGGCGAAATCGCCGTTCGCGTTATTCGCACCGCCCGTGAGATGGGAATCGCCACGGTCGCCGTCTACTCGGAGTTAGATCGCAACGCCCTGCACGTACGCCTCGCCGACGAGGCCTACGCGCTCGGCGGCCAAACCGCGGCCGAGAGCTACCTCAACACCGAGGCGATCTTGGACGCGATTCGTAAGAGCGGCGCCGACGGCGTACACCCGGGCTACGGATTTTTCAGCGAGAACGCCGACTTCGCCGAGGCGATCACGAAGATGGGAGTCGCCTTCATCGGGCCACCGCCTGTCGCGATCGTCGAAATGGGCGACAAGGTTTCTTCGCGCAAGGCGGCGTTGCGCGGCGGCGCGCCTATCGTGCCTGGCACGACAGAGTTCGCGCGGAGCGCGGACGAGATACGCGAGTTCGGCAACGCAAACGGCTGGCCGATCGCCATCAAGGCAGCCTTTGGCGGCGGCGGTCGCGGCATGAAGGTCGTGCACGACGCCGAACACGTGCAGGAGGCAATGGAGTCCGCGCAGCGCGAATCGAAGGCGTTCTTCGGCCGCGACGAGATATATGTCGAGCGTTACCTGACTTGGCCGCGTCATATCGAGGTGCAACTCATCGGCGACACTCACGGCAATGTCGTGTGGGTCAGCACTCGCGACTGCTCGGCGCAGCGCCGCCACCAAAAGCTGATCGAAGAAGCCCCCGCTCCCGGCCTCCCAGACGGAATGGAAGATGCGATGGGTGCTGCCGCCGTAAAGGCCGCCAAGGCGGTCGGCTATTTCAACGCCGGCACGGTCGAGTTCATCTATCAGGACAATGATTTCTTCTTTCTCGAAATGAACACTCGTTTGCAGGTCGAGCATCCTGTCACCGAAATGATTACTGGCATCGACCTCGTCGAGTGGCAGATTCGCGTGGCCTCCGGCGAAAAACTTCCGCTCGATCAGGATCAGATTTTATCTTTGCGCCGAGGCCACGCCATCGAGGTTCGCATCAATGCCGAGAACCCGACTGCGGGCAAGTTCTTGCCGTCGCCGGGTACGATCACGAAACTCTTGGTCTCCGATGGCTTCGGGGTGCGCTTCGACGGCGGCTATGAATCGGGCGACACAATTAGCCAGTACTACGACAACTTGGTCGGCAAACTAATCGTCTGGGGCAATGATCGCGACGCCGCGATCGCCCGCACGATTCGCGCGCTCGGAGAGATGGTCGTCGAGGGCATCCACACCACAATCCCTGCCGACCTGGCGATCCTTCGCCACCCCGATTTCAAAGCCGTCAAGCACTCCACGAAATGGGTTGAAGAGACGCTCGACCTCTCGGGCCTCGTTTCCACGACCGGCGGCGCGCAGGCAGACGACGATGGCCTAGTTGAGCGCAGCACGACGGTCGAGGTCAACGGCAAGCGCTTCGATGTCAAGATGTGGGTTCCAGAGTTCGTCGCTGGAGCGCCGCGCAAGGCCAAAAAGACTGCACGTGGCGGCGGATCAACTGGCTCGGCCATGGGTTCGGGCAATGTGGTTGCTCCGATGCAGGGCACCATCGTCAAGGTCATTGCCACGGTTGGTCAAACAGTTGCGGTCGGCGATGCGGTCGTTGTGCTCGAAGCGATGAAGATGGAAAACCAGATCACAACAGAAAAGGCCGGCACCGTGACCAAGATAAACGTCACCGCTGGCGTCACCGTTGGTGCGGGCGACATCCTCGTTGTAATTGAGTAAGCCCAACGGTTCGATCTCAACTAGTTTTACGGCGGTGAATACGAATGACGACGCCGACGGCCAGGCCCAACCAACGACCGGTGGTCTGGCGGCAGAGCGCGAGCGGCGAATCGGTCACACCAACGAACTGCGCGACTCGGGCGTAAATCCGTACCCCTATCGATTTGACCGTAGCGACACGCTCGGCGAAATTCGCGAGCGCCACAGTGGTCTTGAGGCCGGCAACGAAACCACCGACGAGGTCGCCGTCGCGGGGCGCATCATGCTTAAGCGCGACCAGGGCAAGTTAATTTTCTGCACACTTCGCGATCGCTCCGGCGACATTCAGTTGTTCATTTCGAAATCGGTGGTTGGCGACGATGCTTTCGATGCCATTAACGACTTTGACCTCGGCGACTGGGTCGGCGTTAGCGGGCTAGTGATGACCACACGCAAGGGCGAACTGAGTATCAAGGTCTCGACGTCGCAGTTGTTGTCGAAGGCCGTGCGACCGCTGCCGGACAAGTGGCATGGCTTGACCGACATCGACACGCGTTATCGCCAGCGTTACGCCGACCTAATTATCAACGACGAGGCTCGCCGCACATTCAAAATTCGCCACGCCACAATTTCTAGTTTCAGGCGCACTCTGCACAGCCATGATTTCATCGAAGTGGAAACACCGGTACTGCACATGGAAACCGGTGGCGCGCATGCGCGCCCGTTCGTCACCCATCACAACGCACTCGACATGCAGTTGTACCTGCGCATCGCGCTCGAGTTGCACCTCAAGCGACTCATTGTCGGCGGCATGGAGCGCGTGTTCGAGATCGGTCGCGTGTTTCGCAATGAGGGCATCTCGACGCGCCACAACCCAGAGTTCACCATGATGGAGAGTTACCAAGCCTTCGTCGACTACAACGAGGTCATGGCCCTGACGGAAGAGCTAATTATCAACTCTGCGCGCGACGCGCTCGGCACGACAGTGGTGACCATAAACGGAACCGGTAACGGCGATGGCGACAACACATTTGATCTTGCCCAGCCATGGCGTCGCGTGCGCATGATCGACCTCGCAAGCGAAGCAGTCGGCGAAACGCTGCACCCGTCGCAACGAGTCGAAGACGTGCGCGCGATTGCCGCCAAACACGGCATCAAAACCGAACCGCGTTGGGGATCTGGTCGCATAATCGAAGAAATCTTTGCCGATAAGGCAGAGCCGATGCTGATCCATCCGACTTTTGTTACGGGTCACCCTGTCGAAATCTCTCCCCTGGCCCGCGCCGACCGCAACGACCCGCACCTCACCGAGCGCTTTGAGCTATTCGTCGGGGCGCGAGAGATCGCCAACGGATACAGCGAATTGAACGACCCCATCGAGCAACGTCAACGTTTCGAGGAAGAACAGCGCGCCAAAGAAGCCGGCGATCTCGAAGCTGG
>JBKJMC010000055.1:0-3471 GCA_046596615.1 Ilumatobacteraceae bacterium
CAACGGTAATCGGCGGGTTTCGATCGAGCCCCGACGCGAGGCGGTGCATCTCTTGCCCGACTGGGCCGAACCGACCGATCAACATTGCCGGTTTAACCGCCACAACGTCCGCCAAAAATGCGAGCCCGAGTCTCTGCAACAACGACACGACACCGCGATCTACTTCTGCGAAGTCTGACAACACTGCCACCGGCAGCTGCGCCAAACATTGCACGCTCTGCCCCGCCGCAACCACCACGGGCGCGCGGTTACTCGCAGACTGCGCCGCGGCAATCATCGCCGTCAGGCGGCCGTCAGCAATACCCACGCCGAAGGGGATCTGCATTCCGGCTGAAATATCTGCCAGCGAACTTTTCGCAATCGCGTGCAGCCTCGCGGCCAGAACCTCGTCGCCCCCCACGTAGCGCGAGGGCCCGCGGGTCGCCAGCAAGATCACGCCCGGCGTGCTCACCTCTACGAGCGGCACCAGTTCGCCGACTGCTCGCACCACCGACTCAAACATCAGCCGATCACGCTCGGGGTTGTGCGCCGCGATGTGCAGTTCTGGGCACGCGGCTTGAGCCTCGCGGCGGCGCATACCCATTAATACGCCGCGGCTGGCGGCAACATCAGTTCGTGCCACTACGCGTTGGGCGTGCAACACCGCCACGCACGGTTCGTGGCGCAGGCGCGATTGCAACTCGCACTGCGCGGCGACGGCCTGCCAGTCTGGGCAACTAATCACTGCGACGCGAGTTACGTCGGCGGCGATCACGAGAACTCGTCAGCCAACATGATGCATGCAATGCTGCGTCGGCTTTGGCACTCGCCTGCCGCTCACTTGCACGCGCACGTCGCGACTCTGCGCGTGGCCAGCACCGTCATCGAGCCCGTGCCACTGTTGCGTCGTCGTGTGCAACACGACATCGGGCACAAATACCGATCGCACGGCAGGCTGACGCGCGGTGTCGACAACCACGAGCACGGCACGCCGCGCCTGAATGCGGGTCTGCAACTTGCGCGCGTCTGACACCGTGATGTTGCGCGAGATCTCTAGCATCACCACATCGAACCCGTCGACAACGGTGGCGACGGTACTCGCCCACTCGCGTTGGTTGTCTGCCGGCGTCACCAGTACCGTGCGCTGCAACGCCACGCCTTGTTCGCTCGCCGCTAGTAACCCCAAGTTGGGCACGCCGACAACCGCCAACCACGAACCCGCCTGCGTTGCCGCCGCGACAACGAGCAGCGCCAACGACACCGCCGCATCGCCGCTGCACAAAACCGTGCGACCGCGCACCAACACGCCGTCGGGCACGATCGATTGCAGCGCCGCAACGACAGGCAGCGTCGGCACTGGGGACAAGGCCTGGAACGGCTCAATAACTGCGCGCATGCCCCTATCGTAGCGAACATATGTTCGTAGTTACTCGGGCGCCTCGGGCCAAGCTTTTCCACCAGAAACAGCCACCCAGATGGCTGAAATATCCGCGCGAAATTGAGGCAGGTAGTTCACGCCTCATACAGGAGATGAGCCTCCGCGTAAACCTCTTTCTTCATCACTGGGTGCACAAATTTACGTGACACCAAATCAACCTTTGAATTGAAAATCTCTGCTAATTCTTCGTTCATTTGCTCGAATTCGTACCCAAGCGAAGCGCCCGGTTTCATCGTGTACAGCAGATCAATATCACTTGTTGCCGAACTCGAACCGCGCACTACCGATCCAAATACTTCGAGTCGGGCAACTCCATATCGCTCGCAAACATTTGTGATGGCGCCACGGCGCGATAAAACATCAAGCAATTTCTTAGGCATACCTGAATGTGTACGGTCTGGTTCGATAACTACGCGTTTTCCGAAAACAACTAGCAATCTCTCCAGCATTTTTGCGGTTGGATCAAGCGTGCCGCTCTCGATTCGAGTCACCGTCGTCGCCGAAACCCCTGCTCGACGCGCAACCTCGCGGCACGAAAGACCCACTTGCTCTCGATATTTCTTTAGATCGTCACCAAGCGCCATTGGTGTAGCGCATCCGCAACACATCACTCTGCCTACAGGCCCGCTGACGGCCTATTGGCGGCGAGCAATCACGCTGCACGACTCAATAAACGATTCGACTGAGTCGACCCACCTATCGGCACCAAGATTTAGCGCCTCTTCGCGACTTTTTACGCCGGCGCCGCCCAGGTACAGCGGCACGCCAGCCCTCCGAGTAATTCGCAGCGCCGCAAGCAACTCGCCTCCGGCAACCAATGATTCAGGCATTGTCACCACAACGCAAACCGCAACGAGATCGACGGCGTCGTTTACTGCGCCCACAAAGGTCGAAGTCGGCACGTCTGCACCAAGGTCGGAAACCTGCCACCCTTGACCGCGCATGATGTCGGCGACCATCGCCGAAGGCAGACCATGACGCTCGTTGGCCGGAGCACCAATAATGATCTCACCCTTTCTCACCCCACGCGGAATAAAACGCGGCCCAATCTGAGCAATCAATCGAAACGCAATCACGCTGGCGCGATGCTCAACATAAACTTCTAATTCTCCGCGTCGCCAGCGCTCCCCAATTTCGACCAGCGCGGGGGCTAACACGTCTAAATACAAGCGGTCCATGGTGGTCCCGCTGCGCAATGCCGCCTCCATTACGCCCAACGCGCCATTCTCGTCTCCGTTAATCAGGCGCGTCAGCAGTCGCTCAGACCACGGCGCCTTAGCGTGTCCGCCACCAACGGGTATTCGAGCGACACCATTGCCACGCCCCGATTGAAACTCTTTAAGATCGTTGCGAGTCACATACCAAAAGGCGCCAATCTTGTGTCCTCGCAGCAGACCCATGCGCACGTAGCGGTACGCGGTCATGTAATGAACCTTTAATTGTTCGGCCGCTTCTGTTAGCGCTAAATCGTTCGCGGTTTCGCCCACACTCACACCGTGTTTAATTTGTCAGTTCAGTTTTGTCATAAAAGTTATTTACCAGCCCGCGCTTTTGCCAGCGCCGCTTGGCTGCGCAATAGCAGTAATTGCGGGATCTTGCTGGCCGCGCCCGCAACGGCGCCAGCACTTGCCTCGCCAACAGGGGCGCTCGTATCGGTAACGCTCGGCGTCACCATCTTCATCAATTCATCGATCGACCGCGGCTCGACGCCGGGCTTCCAGTACTGATACATATCGCGCAAAATATCCGAGAGCCCCGCACTATCGGCAGCATTGGCGACTTCGACAGTGACAATGTTCGAAAACACGTGCACCGCTGAGACCTTGCCCGTTCCGAAAAGGCTGCGCGCGAGAACCGCGGCCGGCTTCTCGCCCGTCGCCTCGCCGATGCTGGCGTAGCGCTCGTGACCCATGCCCGTGATCGAACGGTTGATCTCAAAGCGCACGCGCCCTGGCGCCCCGGCTGGCGTTTGCGTAACTGCTACTGGCTGACCCATGCGCCACAGACTAGTTCGCTCGCCTTCGCTGCGACCAGACCAGCCAACTACCTTTATC
>JBKJMC010000100.1:0-10003 GCA_046596615.1 Ilumatobacteraceae bacterium
CTCGACGACACCACATCGGCTCTCGATCCGACTACTGAGGCGACGATCATCTCCAACCTGCGTTCGCTTCCCAGTCTCGGCGCCACAATCGTCGTGGCGTCGCGCCCGAGCACCATCGGGATAGCCGATGAAGTTTTGTATCTCGCTGACGGCGTCATCGCTGACCACGCGCCACACTCGGTGCTCATCGAACGCAACGCTCAATACAGGGAGCTGTTGAAGGCCTTCGAACACGATCGACAAGTGCCAAGAGCCGGTCATCCAAGTGCGGATATCTCATGACCGAGTCACGCGTTCGTTTCGAATCTGTCCGCACGATCGGTCGCGGTGTTGGTTTCGCCCCGTCGTTGCGACATGGACTCGGCATCACCTTTCTACTGGCGCTGATCGGATCTGGGGCGCGGCTTGTAATCCCGATCCTGATCCAGATGAGCATTGACAACGGCATGAGTTCGGGAAAATTCGATATTGGATACGTCACGAAACTCGGATCATTCGGCGCGCTTAGCATCGTGATCTCTTCGATCTCGTTGCGTTCGGCGGTTTACCGGTTGGGCATGCGCGCGGAAGAGGGGTTGTTCACGCTTAGAGTCACACTTTTCGAACACATTCATCGGCTAAGCCTGGCCGATCATAACGACGAGCGCCGCGGGGCGCTCGTTTCTCGCGTGACCAGCGACATTGAGACCTTGACGAATTTCTTCTATTGGGGCGCGCTGTCGTGGCTGCTGGACGGGTCGCAATTGATAGCTGTAAGTATCGTCATGATCGCATACGACTGGCGACTGGCGTTGGTTGCCTTCGTCGTGGCCGCACCGCTCGTGTTCGTTCTTAAAGCCGTTCAGGAAAGGTTGGTTGGGGCATATAACCTGACGCGCGAACGCAACGCCTCGCTGCTCGGACTAGTCAGCGAACTCGTCTCGGGATCTGACACGCTGCGCTCATACCAGGCCTCTGAGCATATGGTCGAGCGAGTTCGTAAGAGTGTGCACAGGCGCGCCGACAGCAATATTCGAGCGGGTGTGATCGGCGCATTTCTCTTTCCGTCCGGCGAGGTCTTCTCTGTGTTCACCGTCGTCGCGGTTGTGACCGCTGGAGTCGTAATCGGCCCTGGCGGCGGCCTGAGCGCCGGAGCGCTGGTCGGGTTCGTATTTCTCACGTACCGATTTCTAGAACCGGTGGCCGAATTCACTGAGGTGATCGACCAGACGCAGACCGCGGTCGCCGGATTGCGCAGGGTGTTGTCTGTGCTCGATACACCGATCGGCCCTCCGGCGCCACGAGATCCGCTGCCTCTGCCGAGCGGCGCGCTGTCGGTCGAGATTCGCGATGTCAGTTTCTCGTATGGTTCGCGCCTTGACACGCAGGATGACGATCTGCCGGTACTTGTTGGCGTCAGCTGCCTGATCCCGCCAGGCCAACACGTGGCCCTTGTCGGCGAATCTGGCTCGGGCAAGACCACGCTGGCCCGGCTGATCGCTCGTTTTGCTGACCCATCGAACGGGGCAATTGTGCTCGGGGGAGTAAACGTGAATCGCGTCTCGAACGACGAACTGCGCAGGCGTTTGATGGTCGTGCCACAGGAACCATTTCTTTTTGCGAATTCAATTGCCTTCAACCTGAGGTTCGCCGCACCGCAGTCAACCGATGCCGAGTTACGCGCGGCGGTGGCCGACCTGCAATTGGATGATTGGTTTAATGGCCTCAGCGACGGGCTGGCTACGCAGGTCGGTCAGCGCGGCAACGCGCTTTCGGCCGGCGAACGACAAATGGTTGCCCTTGTCAGAGCGTATTTGACCAAACCGGCGATCCTGATCCTCGACGAGGCTACTTCCGCTGTCGACGCCCTGACCGAGGTTCGCCTTGCTCGGGCCTTCGAGCGCTTGTCGACGGGGCGCACCACAATCTCGATCGCGCATCGGCTCTCGACGGCGGCTCGCGCCGATCGGATTTTGGTTCTTGAACACGGCCGGATCGTTCAAGATGGTACGCACGCTTTGCTTTTGGCAGGAGTTGGCGCCTACGGCAACATGTACGCAGCCTGGCTGGCGGCGACCAGCACAGAGGATGCCGAAATTGTCTAGTCGATCCTGGTATTCGAAACTGCTGCGGGTAGCGGTTTTCGCGCCCGTCTTGTTGGCGTCGTGCTCGTCGGGCGCCAGGCGCGATGCCCTCTGCCAACGAGCCGCCGGCCTGGAGAGCGAATTTGCGCTCGTCGATCAGACAATGCAAGACCTGGCGGTGGCGACACCGAATCAGATCGAAAATACTTTGCGCGTAGTCGGAGAGACAATCGCTAGTCTGCTCGATCTCGGACCGACAGAATTGAAGGATGATTTCGCGGAAGTGAGTGGTTCGTACGATGCGCTCGAGTTGGCGCTTGCGGACGTCGGATATAACGGGACCGTTGCGCTCACGGACTCAGCAGTGGATCAGGCATGGCAAAAGTTTTCCAATGACGAATTCGTCCAGGCGCACGCAAGCATTCTCCAATTCGTGGCTACCAACTGCGATGTCAATCTGCAACCCGGAATTAACGAGCTCAATACTCCAAACACAACGCTTCCGAATCCGGTGCTCAACCCCGACAATGCACCTGATCCGACGACGGGATTCGACAACGACGATTCAGTCGATGCTTCCTACGGTTACTACGTGGCGCAGCAGTACGGTCTCGCGATCACGAACGAACAGGCGCTCTGCCTCGGACGCGCGATGACTGCAAGCGCCCTAAAGGATCTATCGCAGAGCGAAAATGGATACGCACAATTAGTTAACGAGGGATTAAAACAATGTGGCGTCGATGCGGTCGTCGCCACTTAGCGAGCCCATCAGAGTAGATTCAAGGCGTGGAATTCACTCTCATTCGTCACGCTGAACCCGAATGGGTCAAGGATGGTCTGAGCGTCGTCAACCCACCCCTTTCAACTCGAGGTTTTAGGCAAGCCGAAAACCTCGGTCAGCGCTTGGCCGATGACAAGTTTGATCACGTCTATGTTTCGCCGCTGCTACGCACTCGACAGACGGCGACTCCGATGCTTAAGCACCACAACCGACCACAAGTAATCGAGCCGTGGCTCGAAGAAATTCGCGAACCAGCCTGGCACGGTGCGCCGGCCGAACAAACGATCAAGGCGTACCGCGACGAAGTTGATCGCAATGCCGAGGACCGCTGGTCTGGTCTCGAAGGCGGTGAACCCGTGCGCGATTTCGTCGCCCGAATCCACAGTGGCTGCACGAAATTTTTGGAGGAGAGGGGCGTGCACCGACTCGATCAGCCGCTGCCCGTTTGGCACATCGAGAGGCCTGGCGACCGGATCGCATTTGTCGCTCATGCCGGCACCAACAGCGTTTTGGTTTGCCACTTTCTGGGCCTGCAAGCCACGCCGTGGGAGTGGGAGCGCTTTGTGATAAATCACGCCTCGTTGACGACTATCAAGGCCATCAAGATTGGTGACGGTTACGTGTTTAGCCTCACTTCTCTCAGCGACAGCGAGCACATCAGCGAATCCGATCGCACTAGGTAGCCGAATAAAAATGTTTCGCGGCCAGGATCTCACCTCTGACCGCGAAACATCTCACACCGACAAGTCGGCGTGAATCAAAATAGAGAGACTGCAACGGTCAGGACTGCGGGAGCACTTCTGTCACGTTGCAGGCGTCAACTACCTTGACGACCGGATAGGGATTCACTGCATCTCCACCGAAAGGGTGTACCTCAAAATGCAGGTGGGGGCCACCGGCGTTGCCGGTTGCTCCCACATAGCCAATGATCTGGCCCGCGCGCACCGGGGTACCGACACCGATACCCGCTGCAAATGAGTCCAGGTGCGCGTAGAAGAAGTATGTGCCATCCGCTTGTGCAAGTTTCAGGGCGTTACCACTAAGCGAGCCGCCGGCGGTTACATGCGAAATGACTCCATCCACAACCGCATAAAGTGCTTTGCCGGTTGCGGCGGTGATGTCGACACCAATGTGCAGTCGACCACCAGAGCGAGGTGCTTGCCAGGTGTCGGTGAAAGAGCATGATCCCTGCACAGGGAACACTTTGATTGCTGTGAGTCCCATGTTCTCGACGCTCGGCAAGACGCCAAGGGCGATCGCGGTCTGAATGTCGAGCAACTTAGTGACCGAGATGCCCTTAGCTTCTTGAAATTTGCCTAGCGCGATAGTGGTGGCGACACCAAAGACTGCGTCGGCGCCGCCCTTGACCTCGATGCCGTTGGTCATTAGCGCGCTTTGAACCATCCGTACGGCGTCACTGTTTTGTCCAAGAGTCGGCAACGTGTCAATTGTGAGGTGAGCAACCACGGGTGCCGATGGAGTCGATACCGCTGCGATCGGATTTTTCTGAAGACCCAGGGCAACCGCAGTCGCTTCATCCATGACGCCGTTGGCGGGAAGATTGCGGCGGCCCTGAAAGAAGGCGAGAGCAGCGATCGTAGCCGTGCCGTAGATACCGTCGACCCCGCCATTGACGGTGATTCCATTTCGCAGCAATGCCTGTTGAACGTCACGCACTGCATCGCTACGATCGCCGTTTTGGGGAAATTTCGAGCCGGCATTCGTCGTTGGCTTGGAGACTACGGTGATCGCTGGCGCAGGTGCGGCGACGAGCCCAAGCTTGATGGCCGTGCTCTTGTCGAGAGTCTTGGTAACCGTTAGGCCCTTGGCCGACTGAAATTTACCAAGTGCAATTGTCGTGGCCAAACCAAACTTGCCGTCGGCCCCGCCCTTGACGATCGAACCATTATTGATCAGCGCCTGCTGCAGCGACCAGACGGCGTCGCCGCTCATGCCGACCGTGGGAAGGTTCGATTCGGAAATTGCGACAATGTCAACGAGCCCCAGAAATTTAGCCGTCTTGTCGTCGAGCACTCCCGTTGCCTTGAAGCCCGCAACCTTTTGCAGCGACTTAAGGGCGAGGCGGGTGTTGTCATCGAACACGCCGCTGACGCCACCTCGAATCGTGAAGCCTCGGGCGGCTATTGCCTGTTGCAGGCGCTCCACGCTCGAACCGTTGTCACCAAATTTTGCCAATTCGGCCGGCTTGTTCGTCGCTGCCGAAGCTGGAGATACCGCGATGGTGCCGGCGACAAAAGTTGCGGCCAAGGCGATGGCGATTGTTACTGCTACTCGGCGTAACGACTGGCCCGAGTTACTGATAAGTACTGCGTTCATGATGTGCTCCCTTGCGTGGTGTGAGATCCGCAATAGGGATCGGCAACCGGGAGGAAAACTTGAGGGAATTCTCACTTATATTGTTCACACCACCACTTAGAGTGGTTTAATCGGGGTATTCTTAGGAATTCGCCACTTTCAGCAGTTCAAGAGTGATGAGTCGGGCAGGTATCTCTCGCCCCAACTAGGGTTCGCGGCGTGAAGTTGCCAGAGGTTCGGCTTTCCAACTATTTGCTGGTCGCCCGAATCTGTCTGGCCTCGCTGGTGGCGATCATCGTCACCGGCTCGCTCGTTCGCCTGACTGGATCTGGGCTCGGCTGCAAGGACTGGCCGCGGTGCAGCGAAACCAAATTCATTGACATATCCACGGGTCACGCGGCTATCGAGCAGATTAATCGTCTGTTTACGGGGGTCGTGGCGGTCTCCGTCGTCGCGGCGGCCCTTTTGTCGCTGCGTCTCAAGCCACGAGATCAAACGCTGACGCGACTATCGCTGGCGTTAGTTGCGGGCGTATTGGCGCAGGTGTTGCTCGGAGCAATCGTGGTGATCAGCGGTCTGCACCCGCTGTTCAACATGGCGCATTATCTGGTTTCAATCGTTCTCGTAACTTTCGGATTTCTGTTAGTTGTTGAAACGCGCCGATTAATTCCTCGGGATTTTGTTTTGCTGCCGCCCGAGATTTCCGGCAATACCAATGCACTCATTGGATCGATTGTGTTCGCACTAGCCGCCGTGCTTGTGGCCGGAACGGTGGTGACCGGTGCCGGACCACACGCCGGGGACGAATCCGCACCGAGATTCTCGATACTTGTGAGCACCGCGACGCGAATCCACAGCGTCCTAGTTTGGGTTCTGCTGGCGTTGCTGGTTGTTCTGTTCGCGCGGGTACGCAAGATTCCCCATGAATTCACGGCATTGGGCGCATCCATCGAGACCGCTGTAGCGCTGATCATCGCGCAAGGCGGCCTGGGTTATTTGCAATATCATCTCGGCGTTCCCGCGGGACTCGTGGCGATTCACGTGGCGATGTCCGTAGCGGTATGGATCTCGGGATTGGCGCTGCTGAATGGGGCGCACGTGGCGGGAATTACTTCGTCTCGGCAGTAATCTGCTTGACTTGTATGAACTTGCAATTGCTGGGGGACCGTGGGCTTATCAAACCGAATAATTAGGGTCACGCTGGTCGTTGGCGCGTTAGCGGTGCTGTTCGGAGCTGGCACTCAGGCGTCTGCCGCGGATGACGGCATGTCGATCATCGCTCAGGTCAACAACCAGACGGTCGAGAGCGGCGTATCCACTCGAACACCAATAGCCAATGCCAAAGTCACAGTGACGGACGCTCTAGGCGCAGTCGTCGGCGAAGCCGTCACGGATTCCAACGGCGAGGCGAGGATCCCAGTGCCGGCCAGGGCCGACTACACAATTACCCTCGACACCTCGACATTGCCAGAAGGCGCGTCGCTGGCCAGTGGCGGCAGCGATTCGTTTATATTGCTGAAGGATGCATTTGTGACCCTGACCAAGCGGGTCGCGTTTATCGTCGGTCAGTCTGGCAATTCGTCGATCACGCTTACTGAAAAGATCGCTCAGCGCGCCGCCGATGGCGTCAGACTCGGCTTGATAATCGCGCTGTGCTCGGTCGGCCTCTCGTTAGTTTTCGGCACGACCGGCCTGACCAACTTTGCCCACGGAGAGATGATCACATTCGGTGGGTTGACGGCCTTCTTTCTGAATGTCACGATCGGAATTCCGCTCTTGATAGTTGCGCCTGTCGTCATCGTGCTTGGCGGCGCGTTTGGTTTCGCCTTTGACTGGGTGATCTTTGCCCGACTTCGAAAGAAGGGCGTCGGTCTTGTCTCACAGATGGTCGTCTCCGTTGGCTTGTCGATAATGCTGCGCAACTTCTATCTATTTCAGTTTGGCGGCCGCACGCGTCCGCTTGATGACTTCAGCCTGCAAAAGGGCATGGACATCGGACCGATCAAGATCACCCCTCGCGATCTGACGACCGGCATAATCTCGCTAGTCTTGCTAATCACGGTTGCGCTTGTGCTGCAGCGATCGCGCACCGGCAAGGCGGTGCGAGCGGTCTCTGACAATCCAAACCTGGCGTCGGCTACCGGCATCGATACGCAGCGAATCATCAAAATCGTGTGGTGTGCTGGCGGCGCCTTGGCGGCGCTGGGCGGCATATTTCGCGGATTGGACGAGCAAGTTGGTTTCAACATGGGATCTGGGCTCCTATTTTTGATGTTCGCCGGTATCACCCTCGGCGGATTGGGCTCCGCATTCGGTGCCCTCGTCGGTGGTTTTCTCGTCGGACTTTTGGTTGAAATGGCGTCGCTCGTGGTGCCGTCGGAGCTAAAGAACGCTCCGGCACTGTTGATCCTGATTCTTGTCCTCGTGTTTCGGCCGCAAGGCATTCTCGGCAAGCGCACGAGGGTTGGTTGATCATGAATTGGATTACGATTTTCGAGAACACGACCAAAGCGTTCTTCGGCGTGGACGCCGCGTATTTCGCCCTGGCGGCATTGGGACTCAATGTCCAGTTTGGTTATACAGGATTGCTGAACTTCGGTCAGGCCGCTTTCATGGCGGCGGGCGCCTACGGATTGGGAATGACTTCGCAGTACTTTGGCGTTTCGTTTTGGTGGGGAATACCCATCGGCATCGGCTTCGTGATAATTCTTGGCCTGCTGGTAGGCATTCCGACGCTGCGCCTGCGCGCGGATTATTTGGCAATTGTGACTATCGCAACAGCCGAATTGGTGCGACTTGTAGTGCGGTCGGTTCGCTTCAAGGAAATCTTTGGGGGCAGCGACGGCATCAATACGTTCAGCAATTCATTTCGCGCGCTCAACCCGTTCGAGCCCGCCGCTCAGTATGGCGTCTGGCCGCTGCGATACAGCGGTTACACGATGCTGACATTGCTGATGGGTTGGACGCTCGTAACCTTCGGTGCGGTATTCGTTTGGTTGTTGATGCGCAGCCCGTGGGGTCGGGTCGTTAAGGCGATACGCGAAGACGAGGATGCGGTTCGCAGTCTCGGCAAGAATGTCTATGCGTACAAGATGCAGTCACTTATAATCGGCGGTTTTTTCGGCATGTTGTCGGGCATGGTGTTTGCATTAGATCGCGGTTCGGTCCAGCCAGACAATTACAGCCGTGACGTCACGTTCTACATTCTTACCGCATTGGTGTTGGGCGGCCTTGCCCGCGTTATGGGTTCGATCGTCGGACCGATGATGTTCTGGGGTCTGTACGTTTTTTGCGATAACTTCCTGCGCCAGCTGGTGCAGTCGGAGCCGCTGCGCATCGGCGGAGTAACAATTATTCAGAGCACTCAGGTCGGGCAGGTCAACTACATGCTCGTGGGCCTCGGCCTAATTCTGCTCATGGCGTTACGTCCGCAGGGCGTGTTCGGGGATCGAAACGAGATGGCGCTAGATGGCCGCTAAGGGCGAATTCTCGCCGACCGCTCTGCGCGCCAGGGAGGCGCTGGCGACGGTCGCCGCGACGCCGGGGGTTGCCAAGCCAGACCCGATTCTTCGCGCCCACGGGGTGCAGCGTAATTTGGGCGGCATATCCGCCGTCGATGTCGAACACCTCGAGGTGCAGCGAGGCTCAATAACGGCGCTCATCGGCCCCAATGGGGCAGGCAAGACAACGTTTTTCAATTTACTGACCGCCTTCGACACGCCGGACGCTGGCGAGTGGATGTTCGACGGTGAAGATATGAGCAATGTAAGCGCGCACAAGATGGCGACGAAGGGAATGGTCCGCACTTTTCAATTGACAAAGAGCCTGACCAAGTTGTCGGTGATCGAAAACATGAAACTCGGTGCGACACATCAGACAGGCGAGCATTGGTGGAAGGCGATCTTCCCTTTTATTTGGCGAAAGCAAGAGGCCGATGTTGAACAACGAGCCGACGTTCTGCTAACACGATTCAAGATGGATCACATGCGCAACGAATATGCGGGCACGCTTTCGGGCGGGCAGCGAAAATTGCTCGAGATGTCACGCGCGCTAATGACCAAGCCGCGTCTGGTAATGCTCGACGAACCGATGGCAGGGGTCAACCCCGCGCTCAAACAGAGCCTGAATGAACACATCCACGGCCTGCGCGACGAGGGTATGACGGTACTGTTCGTCGAGCACGACATGGATATGGTCAACGATGTTTCGGATTGGGTGATCGTTATGGCCGAAGGGAAGATCATCGCGGAGGGTACACCGGAGCAGATTTCCGAAAACCCGGCGGTGATCGAGGCCTATCTCGGCGCGCACCAGGGCAAAAGCATGTTCAAGGAAGCCGAGTGATGAGCGACATCCTCAACGTTCACGACCTTGTGGCCGGATATATCCCAGAGGTCAACATTTTGAACGGCTGCAATATCTCGGTCGCCGAAGGTGAGTTCGTCGGCGTGATAGGGCCAAATGGAGCCGGCAAATCGACTGTGCTCAAGGCGATACTCGGTCAGTGTTCTGTTCGCGGAGGCACCGTGATGATGGCCGACACCAACATCACCGGCTTTCAGGCCCATGAACTAGTGCGGCGCGGCGTCGGTTACGTGCCGCAAAATCAGAATGTGTTCACTAGCTTGACAGTTACCGAGAATCTCGAGATGGGTTGCTTCTTAAACCCAAGTATTTTCCGCGAACGATTCGAGTATGTGACAAGACTGTTTCCGCGATTGCTCGAGAGAGCGAGCGTGCGAGCGGGTTCGCTATCCGGCGGCGAGCGCCAGATGGTGGCGATGGGCCGCGCCCTCATGATGGAGCCGTCCGTGCTGCTGCTCGACGAACCGTCCGCCGGGCT